>JACQAW010000442.1 GCA_016194725.1 Deltaproteobacteria bacterium | reverse complement strand
CCCAAAGAAACCGTCATGCGACGATTTCCAAAATGCTTTACAAATTTTTGGTTCCTCTACCGCCCCTTGAGCTCAAATTGGTTCATATTTGATAACTCAGGATCAAAGCCGATACTCTTGGCGTCTAAGACTTCATTCGAAGCCCTCGATGGTCATGATAAAAAGAAATTTGAAACGACTTTTTTGAGGAAACTATAGTGATGTCAGCTGCAAAAAAAGAAAAAACACTTCTAAGGGAAATTCAAAAAGCACTGAACGCTTTTCCAAAGGCTGTCGCTGAAAAAAAAAACCGGTATTTAAAGCATCAGAAGTTTCTCAAAGAGACCTTCGGAAGTTTAGTCAAGACACTGAATCGGATAGAGAAGAAATAACAGTACAGCATTTGCGGATTATTTTTTAGGGCGGTCAATCCTCGTCAGACTTTAAAGCAATCCAAGCATACGCTGATAAGTTCCTCTTCCTTGCTGGGGCCGACGATCTTACGCGTGCTATCAATTAAATTTAGGATTAACCCTTTGACCTGCTCGAAGTCAGCACGGCTCAAGGAGTGAATCGCGGTGTAGTGAATGGATTCTTTCGAGCGTGTCTGTGAATCAGAGATCGCACGGTTTCGCCAATTTGCGTGGTGGATGGAGTTCAGTAAAGATTCTTTTGGCAGATGAATATCGGCTTGCGAGGCAACCCAATGCTTGCCGCGTTTGAGGGCAAGGCCCATCGACTCCAGGGTTATAAGAGCCTGCTCGACGACAGATTGCGGGAGGGATAGGCGCTCCGCGATCGCAGACGCTGATTGGAATCTCGGAATTGTAATGAGAATATGAATCGCACTCCAATGCCACGCAGAGTAGTAAAGCGTCTCGCGCTCGCCTGGCGAAAGGCTGGGCTTCTTATAGCGCTGTGAGAGGTTTTCCTGTCGTGCTCGTATCGCATCGAGTTTCTTTTCAAGTGCGCTCTTCAAAAGCTTTGAGCCTGCCCTCGAGTGTTGTACGAGGCCCATGAAATACTCCCGCTCATCCTCATTGAGTCCCCAATGCACTGCCAAGCCCATGGCGTGGTCCGGCGTCAGCTGGACTTCGGCGTGCAGAACCTGAGAGAGAAACGAAAGCTGGCATCCCGCGGCGGCCGCGAGGCTTGACTTGTATGCCCGTTCTCCTGGGTTTTCTTCGATTTTCTTGCGCAAAACTTCTTTGTAGTCCGTGGTGTGAAAGAGGCTCATGGTAACTTTATAAATCATAAAATTTATACTATTTCTTTAATAAAATACATGCTGCGCATTAAGGCCTCTGGCCATACAACCAGGTTAACGATAAGGAGGCATCTATGAAGAACTGGCTAATGGTTTTGATGATGGTTGTTCCCTGCACTGGCGCGTGGGCAAATGAAGGCGGAACTTCGAGTGGTGGTACGGATAACTATCGTAAAGAAGATGGCGCGGCTTGGTTTCTGACCGTGGGCGGGAAGAAAGAGATTCGGGTTTGTCTCGTCACAGATAAAAACTTTGGTATCCCGGTGCCTGAACTGAGGGCCAAGGTCAATGCAAGCTTCGCGAAGTGGAACGACTACCTCCGGGTAAAACGCTGGTATCAGGCCGATTTATTTGTCACGGCCCTTTCATTTATGAGTCAGTGCGATGGCTCTGAAGACCTGCGCTTTTACTTTGGGGCAATCGACGGTGAAGTTGAAAAGGCCAAGCTAGGGCATACCGAGCCCTTCGCGTTGACTCAGCTGACCACATTCGATTCAGCAAAAGGCTGGGGCAAAGGCTTTGTCTGGATTGCGCCTCCGTCTTCGATATCGGCGAATGTGCCGAACTGGTCCGACCCTCTCAATCTCACCGCGATACTATTGCATGAGGTAGGACATATTCTGGGCTGCAGCCATGCAGTGGGTACGATCATGGCCAGTGATCTTTCGCGCTCGCTAAAGGAAGATTATCTTCTGGAGTGGCGAGATAAGATCGAACATGAACGGGAACTGCTCGAGTGCACCGAGTGCGGCGGTGAATTCACGGGTTATCCACGAGAATGGGCGTTCCCTCTGCTCGTGGGGCGCCAACCGATCGGCGATGAGTCTGCTCGGTACATCAAGAATGATGGCGTGCGTCGGCCTAGCGGCACACTCGTGCTGAAAGATTCTGTTGGAACGTACAAGTTCGCGGTGAATCCCGGAGTTTTCGTGGGCCGCGCTTTGGAAGAAAATGTTGAGGTTTTTAAAGTACGCTATGACGGATACCAAGACGGTCCGAAGAATCGTGGTGGAAGTGTCTATTTCGGCACCTTGACTACGCTAGACGGAAGAGAAATCCCCATCAGCTTTAAAGAAAACATGATGTATGCGATTGAGATTTCGGCGATTCCCGCGGAAGGCGAAAAGCAGCAGCACCTTTTTTATTCGTGGGGCCGGTACTAATTTCCGGTCGGGCCGACTTTGGGTGCTCATCGGTAACGAGCCGGATCGTAGCTTGCGCAAGCACCGCGCCCGGCAAATACCGATGGGCAGCCCCAATCCTGTCGCGTATTGGTGATCGCCACGCGACAAAGTTTACTGATGGCCTCCCAAACGACGTTCCCGTGCCCCGAAGCCGTGGACAAGACAATGAAGGTGGCAATGACCCCGATGATTTCGTTGAATGATGGCATAGGACCTCCGTGAAGTTACAGATCCGAATTCCGAGACAGGATTTGACTAATCGACTTGGCGTGCCATCGCCCACCCGCCTTCGTGGGAGTTCCGCTCGAATTGAGGCGACGCGCAATCTCGTGCAAAGACATTCCCTGAACTCGGGCGCGTTTCATTCTTTCGATCACCAATTGCTCGATCCTGTACGGGACCAGCTTCCCTTCCCGCCGTTTCCATCCGTAAGGGATCTGCCCGGTGAGATCGGTCTCGCGTCGCCCGCGAATAACCGGGATGCCTTTTCGAAAAAGTGCTTTACGCACATAGTCGCGTGACACATCCATTCGAAGCGCGATCTGTTTCAGCGAAAACTGATCCTCGGCGTACAGATCATGGACCTGGTCCTCAACCGCGAGATGCTTCAGAAGATCATGTTCAAAGGTATCTATGAGAAACAAATGAGATTTGCGGCCATTTTTACCCCAGTTTGTCTGATCACCAGATTGGGACCCCATTTTTTAATGCCCAGATCGGCAGATAGGCCCGCGTCAGCGGCCATTTCACTCAAAAATGCGGTTTCGATTTCGTTGTTTCCCAGCGGGGAAACGCAAGAAGGCACACGTGTGCCCTAAGCGATCACATCCTTTTCGGAGAAGTGGAGAATACGCAAGACGAGCTTCTCGTCTGGGCCTTAGGTGTCCATATTTCTCTGGTTTTTAGGTCATTAGTTCGAACCCTTGGTCCCCCAAATCCATTCCAAGATAAGCATCAGCCCCTCCCTTCACGTATTTAGGTTTTCAAGGATCGCTATCGCGACGCAGCCCTTGGCTACGTCACTAGAGATGCATGTTGCGGCCGCATCCACGCCGGAGTTTCATCAAACACCTCCTTTCCCATGTTGTAGAGCTGAGTAAAAGCTGGCCAAAATCGCCTCGGTACTTTCATCACGAGTTGCCTGGCATGTTTGACCAGGCGCCCGGGAACGAATACGAACTTGCGTCTTATTTTTTTCGAATAATGCGGCTTATCAGGCTTGTCGATCATCGCGATGGTTCGCAGAAAGTTATGCGCAACGAGAGCAAGTAAACCGTAGGCATGGTTGGTCATGAGTTTTTGACAGGGAAAGTGCTTCAGATCGTAACCGTATTTCTCCTCGCGTGGCCACCACTGGGCGCGGTGCCCGCAAAAATACACGGAAGTCGAGCCCAGACTGGCCACGATCCGTTACCTTTTAGGCCGCATGACATTTCAGCGGGCGACTGGTACACGCTAAACGGAGGACATCGTCCTTGGAGGAGCTGGCATCATGGCGACGATCAAAGGCAAATTCGATATTGAGGCTATTCCTTTGGAATTGAGCGATGCGGAAAAACGTCTGGGCGCAACACGCGTCATGTTCGAAAAACACTTCTCTGGGCCTCTTGAAGCAAAAAGCGTGGTTTCGATGCTTGGCCTTATGAATCAGGACCTCGGGTCGGGCGCTTATGTCGCTCTGGAACGAATTGAGGGGGCTCTCGATGGCCGCAAGGGAAGCTTTTGTCTCCAACACTCGTCGTCGGTAGTGCCAAAAATTCCGTGTCCAGCGGTTTACAAACCGACTGGAGACACAAAGTATGTTGAACATGGGAATTATCAAAGTGGAATTCAATTTTCCTGAACTCAAGGAGGCAGTTGTCAGCCTTGAGCAGGGACGCAGAAAGTTTT
>JACQAW010000450.1 GCA_016194725.1 Deltaproteobacteria bacterium | reverse complement strand
TCGCAACCCGGGCTGCCAATCGCGGCGTCTGACATGGCTTTGAGCATGCCGCAGTTCTTCATGCGCTCTTGAATGCCGTCCAGGCATTTTTTCCGGTCGCCAAACGTAACATACGGATCGGCCACGCCACTGGCTTGCGGCGGGTTGTAGCGCACGTTGCGAACACCGCTGGTGCCGCAGATAGAGGAGTCAGCGTGAGGCTTGGGCTCTTTGTCGCCGTACTCGCCCTTCATATAATCCGCGGCGCTCGGATAGCAGGCAAAGGCGGTTGGCGGCGGCGTGCCTTGAAGAAAGGGCACGCCTCGCGTGAATTCCGGGTCATTCAGGGCCAAAGCACCCAAGGTGCGAATTCCGGCTAACCCGTCGGCAAAGGCGAACTGGTCGTCACGAGAGCTGCCCGTGCCCGAGCTGTAGCCGGCACCACCCAGGTTATAGCCCATCTGCTGGCCCACGTATTGATACGACGTGATCGTATCGAAGTCATAGGTGCCAGCACCATCGGGCGATTTGAAAAGCAATCCTTGTCTGGCCGCGCTCATCTGCGTGCATTTGGCCTGGCAGGAGGTGTCGGCGTTGCACGTACCAAAACAGGACTGATTGCATTCCTTGGGGGTCTTGCCGCCAGTGACGCAGGCTTTTACGCAGCCCGCGAACTTGCTTGCGCACGCGGGGCATTCCGAAACCCGCACGAGCTGGAAAGCCAGACCGTTGGTGATCGTGTTGCTGTTGTCGGGGCGCTTGCACGAAGCTGCGTAGTCGCCCGAGGCAGCAAGGTCGTTCACGCGGCGGTCCAGATCAGCTTGCATTTTTTTCGCCATGTTCGCTTTTGTCGCGTCGTAACTTGGCTGCGAGCTGGGAACACCGGTAGCGGGATTCTTGCCAGCAAACAGGTCTGCAGTCATGTTGCCCGGACCCGGGCTTGATTCCAACCTATTGCAGCCCATGGCCACGGAAAGCAGCGCGAACCGATATTTTTTGAAATTCGGGTTTGCCTTCAAGTTGGCCATGGCGCGTTCCAGGGCCAGGCGACTCAAAAGATGATTCAGGTGTGCCGTTGGCGACGCCCGTGAGCCATCGCCCTGGCCATCAAAAAAACACTGTTTATTGATACGTTCGACGGGCTGGTACTTCAGCGCTTTATACGGCGAGGTCGCCGGCGTCTTGGCGTCGGCTACACTCTTGGTGAAAGCCTCGTACTGCGCGCATTCGGTATCGGGCATCATGTCGCGGCCATTGGCCGACAGGCTGCCGAAGGCGCCAGGCCAGATGTCGTAGCTGTCCCACACCGGCCTGAACTTGTCGCCGCTTCCATGGCAGCCCACGCAACTTTCGGGCTTGCCGTGATAGCTTGGCGGCCCCGACGGGCTGAAAACGATTTCGCGGGGGCTGAATTTGGGTGGGGTGCCGGAGTATTGGATAATTTCCATGTTTCCAGGTTTGTCATTATTGAAGGCGATCATGGTGCGCCCGTCTTTGCCGTAAAGGATGACTCGTGGCTCCTTGGGATTTGAGCTCTGCATGCTGTTGGAGTCGCGCATCAGGGCGAAATTCTTTTTGTAGCTTTCAGGCAGGCACGCCAGAACAATGGCCGAGCTGGTTGCTTTGTCACCCAGCCGTTCCTGAATCTTCTCGAACGTCACTTCGCTGTCGGTCAAAGGCGTTACCGGACAGGTTGGCGCGGAGTCCGCCAAGACCGGCCCAACCGTGAACAGAAGCAGAGCGAGCGAGCGAACCGATGCCCCCACAAACATAATAATCCCCCGTGAACACTCAGATTTTACACCCTGCTTCGGTCGAAACCCAGGCTGCTGGCAACACCTCGTTTTCTGGATCATTTTTCAAATCGCGGGCGCAAAAAAGCCCGGTTGCCTTGCGGCGACCGGGCTTTTTTTTAGTGGTTGTGGAACTGGAACTAAGACCTGTGCCGAATACCGATCAGCTGCAACCCATTGAAGTGCCGCAGTTCAGGCACTTGTAGCAGGCACCGTTGCGAACCGTGGTATGGCCGCACTGATTGCAGAACGGGGCATCACCCATCAAGTCTTGCAGGTGCTTGCTCATGATGTTCGTTCCGGTAGCCAGGCCCAGACCTTTGCTTTCGCGCGTGTCGCGTTCAGCATCGAAGATCGACGTTTGAGTGTCGTCCTGGGCTTGGGCTGCCAGCTCGGCGTTGTTCGAAAGCGGGGCGGGAGCATCAAGCTTGCGTGGGCCTGCTGTCGCGATCAGCTCTTCCGGTTTCACGTGCACGAAATCCGTGCGCTTGAGGTACTCCATGCCGAGCACGCGGAAGATGAAATCAACAACCGAGGTCGACGTCTTGATGTTCGGATGGTCGACCATGCCTTGCGGCTCAAAGCGCGTGAACGTGAACACATCCACGAACTCTTCGAGCGGCACGCCATGCTGCAGGCCCAGGCTGATCGAAATGGCCAGGCAGTTGAGCATGCTGCGGAAGGCGGCGCCTTCCTTATGCATGTCGATGAAGATTTCGCCGAGGGTGCCATCTTCATATTCACCCGTGCGCAGATACACTTTGTGGCCTGCCACCTTGGCTTCGACCGTGAACCCATTTCGCTTGCGTGGCAAACGACGCCGTGGAGTCAGGGCTGGAGCCGCAATCGGTGCCACCGCAACCGGTGCTGTCGCGACAACCGCTTTCTCTTTTTTCTTGTCCGAAGTCGAAAGCGGCTGGCTCAGCTTGCATCCGTCACGATACAGAGCGACGGCTTTCAGGCCCAGCTTCCACGATTCCATGTAGATATTCGCGATATCTTCCACGGTCGCTTCGTTGGGCAGGTTCACCGTCTTCGAGATCGCGC
>JACQAW010000452.1 GCA_016194725.1 Deltaproteobacteria bacterium | reverse complement strand
GCCATGGCTTACATTCAGGCCATCATTCTTACCGCTATCCTGGCCGTCATGATCTTCTTTGCGCTCTATCGTCTGACCATGCGCCCGCTGCTTTACCTCAACGAGCAGATCGACCAGGTGCTCAAAGGCAACGCCACCGCGGTGGAAAAGAAGTTCAAGATGGAGGAAATCAATCCGCTCATCGACGTCATCAACTCGGCCCTGCAGCGCGCGGCGCAGGCCGGGCCGGGCGCGATGGCCGGCGGGGGTGGCGACGAGGTGCTGGAAATGCTGAAGTTCACCGCCGGGCGCATGTCGGGCGGTGGCATGATTATTTTTGGGCCGGACAAGCGGGTGGTGCTGTGGAGCCCATTTATCGCTGAAATTACAGCCATTGCCGAGGGTACGGCCATGGGTCAGGAAGTCAGCGCCATTGCTCGCGATGCCTCATTGGCCGCATTTATGGATGATTTGTTTGCGCGGGCGCCGTTCGCGGGGTCCGAACCGGTGGGTGATGATTACGAATTTTCAGGTACGTCTTATCGGATGGAAATAGTTGCAACCGGACAACCGGGTTCGGTAAAATATTATGTAGTTACGGCTTCAAAGCCAGCATAGGAGCGGATCTAAAAACATATGCCTAAAGGTGCGTTGCGGTTCAAGAGTATGACGGTGGGTAAGCAGCAAAGTGAGCTTGCCCGGTTGCGGGTCCTGGGTGGACCTGACAGCGGCGTTGTATTCATCATGACCACGCCCCGCGTGACCATTGGCCGCGGCGAAGACAACGACATCATACTGGGCGATATCAAGGCCTCCCGAAAACACGCTGAAATCGTCGTGCAGGACGGCAACGCCACGATTACCGACTTGGGCAGCTCACATGGATTCATGGTCAACGGCAACCCGCTCAAGCAGGCACAGCTGCGCAACGGCGACAAGATTGGCCTGGGCACCACGGTGCTGGAATACGTCGGAGGCGCCAATCAGGGCGCCACGCAGATGCTGGTGCGCCCGCCGGTGCAGACCTCGAAGGTCGTGGGCACGATAAACAGCAACAGCGGCCTGACCCAGTTCATTCAACGGCCCCAGGCCGCTGCCTCGGCGCCTAGCAAGCTGGCTGGCGACCAGGGCTTTCTGGTCAAGAACAAGAAGCTGGTGCTGATGCTGGGCGGCCTGATGGTCATCACCGGTCTGCTGCCCGAAGCGCAGAACCAGATCAATAAAAAGAATCCGCATGTAAAATACGTCGATCCGCAGGCGGCTTCGAACGACAACGAGCCGTCGATTCTGTCGCAGGAAGACGCCAAGTCGGATGCCTTCAAGTCGTCGAACCTGTACTTCAAGCTGGGCATGCGCGAGTTCAACTCGAAGAACTACCTTCGCGCCATGAACGCCTTCGAAACGGCGATTCAAATCTACGGCAACCACAAGCTGGCTTCGGTTTACCTGCGCACGACCAAAAAACGCATGGAGGAAGAGGCCGAAGAGCATTTCAAGCACGCCAAGCTCGACGAGGCCGCCAACCGTACCCGCGAGGCGATCGACCACCTGAGCGCGATCAGGCGGCTTTACACCAGCGACCAGAGCAACCCGATCTACAAGGACGCCGATAAAAAGATCACTGAGCTCGAGAAAAACATGGTCGACATGGAAAAGGAGTACTTCAAACATCCCAAGAACGACGACGAAATGGAGCGCATGCGCGTGGTGATTCGCCACATGAAGCTGATCGCGCGGCAGTACGAAAAAGAGCCCGAAAGCGCCATCTACGTCGAAATGGCCGCGAAGATCAAAGAGCTGGAAGAGCGGCTCGCGAAAAAGGAGAAACAGTAAGTCATGGCCCGGTTAAGGGTGCTTAAAGACGGAGTCGAGCTGCAGAACGTCGATCTTGCCCGCGTGGGCAAGTCTTCGTTGTCGCTCGGCCGTGGCGAGGGCAGCGACATCAAGCTTGATGATCGCGCCATTGGCCGCGAGCATGCCGTCTTTTTGATAAGCTCGAACGGCATTTCGATTCAAAAGAAAAGCAAGTTCGGCAAGCTTGCGGTAAATGGCGCCGAAACGACCGAAGCGGTCGTAAAAGTCGGCGACGTCATCAATATTTCAGATTACCAGGTGCGGGTCGAAGAGGGCACGGCGGCAGCCGAAGCCGGTCCGAAACCCAATATCTCCAATGAGGTCACGCCACCAGGCGGAACCGTGGCTCCTGCGTTGGTCGAGGTGTCTGAGGTGGCTGCGACCGCCGAAGGCAATACGCCGGGCCTGGGCATTACGGCGCCCGAGGGCGCGGGCACCGGTGCCGAAGAAGGCAGCGCGCTCGCGGCTCCGCCGCTTGAAGGCGCACCCGCCGACGCCATGGTGATGGAGCAGCCCGCGATGGAGGCGCCACCCGAAAGTTCGATCTCGGTTGAGGGAGCCGCGAGCATTGCCGAGGCGCCTACCGGCGGAGTGGCCGACCCGGGTTTCGCTGCCGAGGGCGGTGATCGCACGGCGATGATTTCCAGCGCCAGCGTAACCACAAAGCTGGTCTTCAAGGCGGGCGAGGCGAACGTTGAGGAGTTCGTCATCAAGAAGGGCGAAATTTCACTTGGCCGCGGCACGACCTGCGACATCGTGCTGGCCGACAAGAAGTCGAGCCGCAAGCACCTGATCATCAAACGCGTCGGCATGAACTTCGTTGCGCAGGACCTGGGTTCGGCCAATGGCACTTACGTGAATGACCAGAAAATCGGCGAGCAGGAGCTGGCCGGCGAAGACGTGCTGCGCATTGGCGACACCGAGTTTGTTTTCAAGGCCATCAGCCAGGAATACATGCAGCAGGAGCAGGCGCAGGAGTTCATCGCGCCTCCTCCGGAAGAAGCTCCGCCCGAAGAACTCGATCCGAGCGGCGGAGTGTCGATGGACGGCGGGGGCCACGGCAATCAGATGATCGATCCGTCGACGGGATTGCCGCTTCAGGGCGGGCATGGTTCCAGCGAAGGCAGCCTGGGCGGTGGGTTTGTCGGCGGCATCGCGGGGTTGGGCGGCGCGCCCGCCGAAAAGCCACCGAATAACGCGGTCGGAAAAATCATCTTTCAGGGCAAAGCCTGGTTCAAGAAGCAAAAACCGCCGGTAAAAATCGCGGTAATCGGCACGATCGGGCTCATTATGTACGTCGCTTCGATGGACGAGCCGCCGAAGCCCAAGCCCAAGCCGGTCAAGGTGGCTGAAGAGGCGCCCGCCAATTCAGCCGAGGCCGCGAAGCTGGCTTTGTTCAAGGCGTTGCCCGTCGAAAAGCAGCAGTTCGTCATCAATACGTATCAGCTGGGGTACGATCTTTATAAACGTCAGGAATACGACCGTGCCCTGAACGAGATGTCCAAGGTCCACGAAGTGATATC
>JACQAW010000451.1 GCA_016194725.1 Deltaproteobacteria bacterium | reverse complement strand
GTAATCGAGCCGATCGACGACACCGACAACCTTGACGGCAACAACGGCGAGGAGCGCGACCGTCAATACGATCCATAGATAAGGAGCCAAATCCCGAGGGCGCGCAAATGAAAATCGCACGCCGATATCTTTCCCCATCTCCCTAAGAACCTCTTTCGGGTTCTTTAGCACTGAAGATTCCGATTTTGAAAGGAATAAAAGAAGGCTACTTGAGCCACGCCTTCACGGCTTCAATGACAAACTGGGCCTCTTCGTCGGTCATGTTGTAGTAAAGCGGCAAACGAACCAAACACGCCGAGAACTTTTCACAGCCGGGCAGTTCATCGACGCGGCCGCCTTTGGCGAATCTCTTTGCAAATGGCGAGGTGTGCAGCGAAACATAATGAAAAGTGCAAAGCACCGAACGGGAATTCATGAAGGCCAGAAAATCCTGCCGCTGTCGCGGAGTCGCGCAGATGATGGCAAAAATATGGTGATTCGGCAGGTTGTATGACGGCGTGTCAAGAATTCTCACGCCCGCGCGCTCAAGGGCGGTTGCAAGCTCGGCCCGATACATGCCACGAATCTCGCCCCGGCGCGCGTTGATACGATCAAGAATTTCAAGTTGCGGATAAAGGTATGCCGAGTTGAGGTCTGAGAGCACAAAGCTTGAGCCAATATCGACCCAGGTGTATTTATCGACCAAGCCTTGAAAAAAGCGACTGCGATCGGTGCCCTTTTCGCGGAGTACTTCAGTACGCTCAAGCAACGAGGAGTCGCCCAGGATCAGTGCGCCGCCCTCGCCCGAAGTCACGTTCTTGGTTTCATGAAAGCTGTAACAGCCCAGTTCCCCAAACGTCCCCAGAGGACGCCCTTTGTAGCTGGCTCCCAGGGCTTGCGCGGCATCCTCAAAAAGGAAAACGCGCTTCGCCTTGCAGATTTCGACAATTTTATCCATGTCGGCCGATGCTCCGGCGTAATGCACCGCGACCACTGCTTTGGTTTTGGGCGAATAAAGACGCTCAATCTCGCTCGGAAGAATATTTCCGTACTCGTCATTGTCGGCAAAACGAATATTGGCGCCGCGCAGCGCAAAGGCATTCGCCGTGGAAACAAACGTATAGCTGGGTACGATGACTTCGTCGCCAGCCTCGATATTGGCGAGCAGAGCCATGGCCTCAAGGGCATGCGTCGCCGACGTGACGATGCGAACAGGTTTGCCGGAAACCTTTTCAAGCAGGGCCTCGCATCGCTTGGTGAACGGGCCATTGCCCCCGATATTGCGATTGACAATAGTCTGACGCAGTACATCAAAATGCTCGGGAAGAGAAACAGGCTGATTGAAGGTAACGCTGGAAACCGGTTTAGGGTTCATCAATCTTATCTACACCACTGCAGCTCAGCGGACAACGGCCATCTCCTGCACCAACCCCTTGAGATCCGAGCAAAAGCGTTCGAAGCTGAGTTTACTCCGCAGCGCGAGCTTCTGCTCAAGTGAAATTCGCGGGCTCGACAGCGCGATCCCAATCGCTTTCGCAAGCGAATATGGATTTCCAGGCTTGGCAAGATGCCCTGGAAAGTCGCCCGACGCCAACCACGAAGTCGAATCCAGCGCCGGAATCACGCAACGTTTTCCCTGAAAAAAAGACTCCAGCGCAAATGTCGAAAGGGTCTCGTTGCAGATCGAAGGCAGCACCGCCACCCGCGAGTCATCGATCAGCTCCAGCACGCGTTCATGCGTAACGGGTCCCACGAAATCGAGATTTGCAAGTTTTGCCGCCGCAGCCTCCACCGCCGGCCGCTCGGGGCCGTCACCCGCGATGACGAATTTTACCTCGGGCATCAGGCCCACCGTCACAAGCAGTTCCTGGATGCCTTTTTCCTGCGACAGGCGGCCCGCATAGATTGCGCCGTATTTTTCGGCTCCGGCATTGCCGGCACCGGCGTCGCAGGCCATTTCGGCTTCTGTCCAGACAACCGGATTGAGAATGTGCAGAACCTTTTCCCGCGGCATGCCGACTCGGACCAGCTCGCCCTGCAGATATGGCGACGGCGCCACGAAACGGGTAATGGCCCGGGCGTGCAAATCCTGAGTCCGCATCTGCGTCAAGGCCAGCGAATGGTAAATCGTTTTCTTGAGATCGCCGTTGCAGTTGTAAATCATCGACCGCCACGCGACCTTCGAAGAAAAGCAATCCTTGCAGATGCGCTTGTCCCGCAGCGCCAAGCCATTGGTGCAGAAAAATCGATGGTTGTGGACGGTCATGGCAATGGGCACGCGGTGCCTGATCGCCCACCGAAAAAAACGCGGTCCCAGGGTGGGAAAAGCATTGTGCAGATGAATGTAGACCGGTTTCTGGTCGTTCCAGAAAGCGGCGATTTCCGGCGAATCGTCGGATTGCTTCAGGGAATCGATGGATTTGCCCAGAAGCGCGGTTGGCGGATTGCGATCCGTGGGAAAAAGAAGTGGAGTTACGCCTATCTTCTGATAGCCGAGCGCCAGAGCATCGACGTGAACTTCTTCTCCGCCGCGGTGTTCGTAAGGGACATGAACGATCAGAACTTTCATGGGAGCCATTAACCTAGCCAGAAAGTTTGGATTCCGCTAGAAATTGCCCATGCCACCCGCAGTATTTCTTGATCGTGACGGCGTCATCAACAAAACCCAGGTCAGGGACGGACGCCCCTATGCGCCCCGCCTGATCGAGGAGTTCGCACTGCTGCCTGGGGTAAACGAGGCTATCGGAAAGTTAAAAGGTTTCGGCTTTCGTGTGATCGTAGTGACGAATCAACCCGATGTCCGAACCGGCAAAACGGCCTTGGCGACCGTCCAAGCGATGCACAAAATCGTCCTTGAGCAGTTGGGCGTTGACGCCATCAAGGTTTGTTATCATGTCGATCAGGATGCCTGCGCCTGCCGCAAGCCCAAACCCGGAATGCTGCTCGAGGCGGCCAAGGAATGGGACATAGATCTGGTGCGCTCATTCATGGTCGGAGACCGCTGGCGGGATATTGAAGCCGGGCAGGCCGCGGGCTGCCGCACCGTCCTTGTCGGCCAGGGTTATGACGGCGAGAAAAAAGTCATGGCCGATTTCGAAGTCGCGTCTCTTTTGGAAGCCAGCCACGTCATCCTAAAGGCTGGCGGCCGGGCCGGATAATCGTTATAGTCGGGAGCATGGCGAACACTGACTACTCCGCGCATCCCAAAGCCCTCGTCGACGAAGGCGCCGTCATCGGCGCCCACACCCGAGTCTGGGCCTTCGCCCACATCATGCCCGGCGCCCGAATCGGCCAGCATTGCAACATCTGCGACTATGCTTTCGTCGAATCAGGCGCAAAGCTGGGAAACAACGTCACCGTGAAAAACGGCGTGCAGATCTGGAACGGCGTGGAAACCGAAGACGGAGTCTTCCTGGGCCCCAACTGCGTCTTCACCAACGACCTGGTGCCGCGCACCACCGCAGTAGTCAAACGAGAAGAAAAAGACTGGCTGGCAAAAACTCTGCTGAAAAAAGGCGCCTCAGTTGGCGCAAACGCCACCATCATCTGCGGCAACACCGTCGGCCAGTACGCCCTCGTCGGTGCCGGCGCTGTCGTAACCAAAGACGTACCCGACCACGCCCTGGTCATGGGAAACCCCGCCCGCTTCCATACCTGGGTCTGCCGCTGCGGAGCCAAGCTCAAATTCAAAGGCAAGAACGCGAAATGCGGCGAGTGCGGCGACAAGTACACCAAAACCGGAAGCCCCGCCAAAGTCGCCGCAGTCCGGTAAGGAAACAGGAACCGAAACCGGGCCTGGTACCGGAACCGGGTCCGATACAGTTTCCGTTAACGGTCACGGGTCACCGACAGGTCGCACAACCAAAAGGTGCGCTACCAATCTTTTTCCGCCCAAAATCGCCTGAGACAAAAAAATTGGCTCTTCGGATGGGGCAAAGCGTCCAGACGGCACCACCCGGATGCCAGTCTGTATCCAGGGCGTAATAACGGATCTTGCCTAGCCGGTGGCGGCGGCTAAAATTCGCCGTCGGGCTCCAGGCGCCGATAGAGTCTTCGCAGATGTCTCAATCGTGACGGCGGCGAT
>JACQAW010000449.1 GCA_016194725.1 Deltaproteobacteria bacterium | reverse complement strand
GGCCATCAGTTTCCCGACGAGCTTTCGGGCGGCATGCAAAAACGCCTGGGCATCGCGCGCGCGTTGATTGTCGAGCCCGAGGTCCTTTTTTATGACGAGCCCACGGCCGGCCTGGACCCGATCACCTCACGGGTCATCGCCGAGCTCATGCTGCGGCTGAAAGCGGAGTTCGGCACGACCGTGGTCGTGGTCACGAGCGACGTCATGAGAGCTTATCAGCTGGCCGATAAAATTGGAGTGCTGATTCACAAGCCCGATGGCGCTATACTCACGCAAGCCGGCACGCCCAGCCAGGCCAAGGCCAGCAAAGACCCGGCAATTCAGCAGTTCCTGCAAGGCCTGACCCACGGCCCGTTGACCGCGCATCCCGAGGTCCTGCGTCCCCTGCCCGACGCCCTGGGCGAATGCGATATCGGCCGCAGCATCACGGAGCGTTTCGATGTCGATTATTTTTGACAACGTGTACAAGGCGTTCGGCCCCAAAAAAATTCTCGACGGCGTCAGCTTCACCGTCGATACGGGCGAGATCATGTTCATTCTGGGAAAATCGGGCATGGGCAAGTCAGTGACCCTGAAAAACGTCGTCGGATTGCTCAAGCCCGATCGCGGTAACGTATTCGTGGACAAGATGACGATCAACGAGCTGGACGAAGACGGCCTCGAAGGGGCGCGCAAGATTTGCGGCATGGTGTTTCAGCATCCGGCGCTGCTCGACTCGCTCAACGTTTATCAGAATGTGGCCTTCGGGCTGCGCGGCATTCCCGAAGCCAGGATACGCGAACGCGTGCTGGAATGCCTGAAGCTCGTGCATCTGGATGAATCCATTTTCAAACGCAAGCCGCCTGAGATCAGCTATGGCATGCAAAAGCGCGTAAGCCTGGCCCGGACGCTGGCCCCCGGGCCACGCTATCTGCTGTTTGACGAGCCCACCACCGGCCTGGACCCGATTACGACCAACGCGGTCAACGAGCTGATCTTCGAACTTTCGCGCAAGCTGAAAGTAACGAGCGTGGTGGTGAGCCACGACATGGGCTGCGCGCTTCGCATCGCCGATCGAATCCTGGTGCTGGACCAGGGCAAGGTGCTGGCGCTGGGAAGTGTCGAGGAGATCAAAAAAAGCCCGGCCCAGCTGATTCGCGATTTTCTCATGGAGGCCATCTGATGAAAGTTTTAGCCAACTTCTTTCACCAGATCGGCGGCATGTTTTTGTTTGCGCGGCAGGTGAAGCGCACCTGGCTCTGCACCCTGGGCAGCAACACGCCGCTGGTCATCGAGCAGGTCGGGTCGGTTGGGCTTCGGTCGATATCCACCGTGTGCTTCGCCGGTTTTTTCGTCGGCGCCATTCTGGTCATTCAGCTGCAGCTCATGCTGGCGCAGTACGACGCCTCGGCCATGCTGGGCGGTCTGAATACCTCGGCCTGCATTCGTGAAGTGGGCCCGCTCATCATCTCCTTTCTGCTCGCCGGCAAGGTAGGCGCTTACACCACGGCCGAGCTGGGCACGATGCGCGTGACCGAGCAAATAGACGCCATTCGCTGCCTGGGCACGAACCCTCTTCAATATCTAGTGGTGCCCCGCTTTGTGGCCATCGTCGTAAGCTCGCTGCTGCTGCTGGTGTTTGGCCTGCTCATCGGCCTTTTTGGCAGCATGGTCGTGGCCAGCTGGCTGTACAACATCAACCCCTTGCAGTACTTGCAAAGCGTTCCCCGTTTTTGCGGCGGCTGGACGGTATTTTGTGGCGTAGCCAAGTCGGCGGTATACGGCACCATCGTGGCTTCGGTGAGCACCTATAAAGGCTACAATGCCTCAGGAGGAGCAAAGGGCGTGGGCGTCGCAGTAACCGAGTGCGCAGTGTACACGAATCTGCTGATCGTGTTCGCCAACACCTTCATGTCCATTCTGCTCGACGGCATGCACGAGATTTTTACCATGGTGGTGGGCTGATGGCGCTTAAATTCTACCTTCTCAATCCGCTGATCGCCTTTCTGCTGGGCGCGCGCGAGGTCGGGTTCATCTTCTTCAAGACTCTCATGACCTGCCTGAAGGGCCCGCATCGCATTCGCGAAGTCATTCAGTATATGTACTCGATCGGAGTGGGCTCGCTGCCGATCATCACGATTTCCACGGCGTTTGCCGGCTTCGTCGTCACCAGCGAGCTGGCCCACCAGATGGACACCGCTCTGCATACAGTCGAAATGCTGCCCGGGTTTTCGGGCCAGTTCGTCTTTCGCGAGCTGGGTATCGTGATTCCCGCATTGCTGCTCGTATCCAAGGTAGGAGCCGCCACCACGGCCGAGGTGGGCAGCATGAAGGTGACCGAGCAAATAGACGCCTTGCGACTGCTGCAGATCGACCCCATTGAATACCTGGTCTACCCCCGGTTCGTGGCCAGCATTATCGTCATCACCTGCCTGACCTTGATTTCGATCTTCGTCACCCTGGTCGTGGCCATTGCGGTCGCCGTATTGAAGTACAATTTTGCCGTGCTGGAATATACCAATGCCCTGACCCATTTCGTGGCCAACAAAGACCTGGTCTGCGCGCTGGTCAAAGGCATGGTTTTTGGGGCCGTGGTTCCCGTAATCAGCTGTTATTACGGGTTCAACTGCAGCGGCGGGGCTGAAGGCGTCGGGAACGCCACGACCAACTCGGTGGTGACATCGACGATCATTGTCATCATCCTCGATTTTGTACTGACGTTTGCATTTTCACTGGTATTATAAAAGCCATGAAACTCAGTAACGAGGCCAAGGTCGGATTCCTGCTTTTCGCAACCCTGCTGCTCACCGGCGTTTTCGCCTGGCTACTCGGCGCGAGCAACCCCTTCAAACGCACCGTTACTTTTTACGTGAATTATAATTTCGCCGGCGGCATCGAAGTGGGCAGCCCCGTTCGGGTCGCGGGCATCAAGGTCGGAAAAGTCGAAAAAATCAGCTTTTTCGTGGCCGACAAGGACTTTCCAGCTGGTGATGCCAAGCCCACCGAAGTCCTGACGCCACTGCGCCTCAAAGTTTCCGTGTCCACCGAAGCTGCCGAAGGCGTGCGCAAGGACAGCAAGTTTTTCATCAATATCGCAGGCATTATCGGCGAGCGTTATGTCGAAATCACTCCCGGCTCGATGTCCTCGCCCAAGGTCACCGAAACCGACGTTCTGCGCGGCATCGACCCGCCTCGCATCGACCAGCTGATCTCGCAGAGCTTTGACCTCGCGGGCAAGATCAAGCAGGTCATCGAAGACAACGAAGGCGACATCACCAAATCCATCAAGCTGCTCTACGACCTTTCGGGCAATATCAACAAGACCCTGGGCTATATCGACCGGTCCAAGATGTTCAAGACCGATCTGGCCCAGCTGATCAACAACCTGATCGACATTACCGGCGACGTGAAAATCCTGACCGCCAAGACCAAGACCGAAGACGGCAAGAAAACGATGGATTTGCTTTATAAGATGCTCTGGCGGCTCGAACCCCTGAACCACGAAGCGATTCAGCAGTTCTTCCAAAAAGAAGGCATCAGGACCCGCCTGTTCTAAACAGGTGACAGGTTCAGGACCAACGAAGCCTGCCCTCGAGGGCTGTCCGCGCCTGCGCTTTTTCGAGCGTAATATCGGCGTCGCTCCAGCCAAAATGCGGGCGTGCAAGCTCTGCAATGCGGTTCAGGTGCTGGTCGAACGCGGCCCGACCGCCCATCCACAGTGGCATGCGGCGAAACACGACGTCCTCGAGGGTGCAGGGCGCGTGGTGCTCGAGCTTCCAGCGTACCCACCCTTCCGTATACTGCCCCCAAAACGGCACGCCTTCGAGGCGTTTGGCGTAGTCCTGGGGCTCGGACAAAACAGATTTGCTTTCGCGCTCGTGGGTCCGCGACTGCGGAAAAGCAAAGTCGGCGATCTCCTGCGAAATCTTGCGAAAGGTGGTGTACTTGCCACCGGCCATGAACACCACTCCGGCCTCGTTGCGCCAGATCTCGTGTTCACGCGAGGTTTTTGCCTCGCTCTGCTCGCCGCTGTCCAGTAACGGGCGCACTCCGGCATAGGTCATCACGATATCTGAAACTCCAAGTTTCGACTCCGGAAAATACTCTTCAATGACGTGCAGCAGATAGTCGATGTCTTTGCGATTGGCGTAAATCGCATCCAGATCGCCGTGCTCGCTGGAGTCAGTAGTGCCGATAATCACCACCTCGGCTCCCGGCCCAAGGTCTTTGCGGGGAATCGCAAATATGATCCTCCCATCAGAATGATTCATGACCAGGCAGCGTTCTATCGGAAACCGCGCCCAGGGCACGATCATGTGCACGCCCTTGCTGGGCTTGAGCTTGCGTGCCGAACCGCGCGCCACGCGCGCGCCGAACTGCTCGGTCCAAGGCCCCACGCACACGATCACCTCGCGTGCCTTGACGGCAAACGGATGCTCCCCTGTTTGCCCCAGAGTTTCAGTCAGGGTGACGTCGTAGAGCTCGTCGGCGCCCTTGGCCGCAACCTGATTGGCCTTCACGTAATTCAAAACGTGAGCGCCGCGCCGGTGCGCATCGAGCATGGTTTCCATGACCACCTCGTCGTCGAGCATCATGGCATCGGCGTAATAGTAGCTGCCGGCAAGGCCGTTGCAACGAAGCTTGGGAAACAGCTTTTGCATGGCCTGGACAGAATGACGCCCGTGAAAAAACGGTGTGCGAAAGAGGCTCAGCGCATCGTACACCCAAAGACCCACGCCCATTAACCCTGAGCTGCGCGTGCCCGGCGGCGCCGAGGCCTTTTCATAGATGGGCAGGTTGAACTCCAGCGCTTTGACCAGATGCGGGTGCGTCTTGAGCAACCAGTGGCGTTCGGCCAGCGACTCAAAGACGAGGTGAAAATCAAACATCTCGAGATAGCGCAGGCCCCCGTGAATCAGCTTGCTCGAGCGGCTCGAGGTGCCGCTGGCGAAGTCGCCTTTCTCGACGAGCAGACACTTTTTGCCCCGAATGGCCAGTTCGCGCGCAAGTCCCCCGCCCACGATTCCACCACCCACGATAACGGCATCGTAAATGGGAGCCGCGGCTTTCAACCCCGAGAGAACCTCTTTGCGAGTCTCCGAAGAGAATTTGGGATATTCCATTGTCCTTAACGTTTATTCTGCCGCTTTTTTCGGTGGTCTCAAACTAATATGCAGCTCGGCCAGCTGCTCGGGAGATATACCGGACGGGCACTCGCTCATGAGACACTGGCCACGCTGGGTCTTGGGAAAAGCCATGACCTCGCGAATGGCGTCGGTGCCACACAAAATCATGACCAGACGGTCCATGCCAAACGCCATCCCGCCGTGCGGTGGTGTACCGTACTGCAGCCCCTCGATAAAGAAGCCGAACTTTTCCTTGGCTTCTTCGTCGGTCAGGCCCAGCGCGCGAAACATCGCCGACTGCACCTTTTGATTGTAGATTCGCAGGCTGCCCCCCGCCACTTCCGTACCGTTGAGTACGAGATCGTAGGCGGCAGCGCGAATCGATCCCAGATCCTTGCCCGAAAGCAGCTTTTCGGTGTCCTGGGGCGCGGGCGAGGTAAACGGGTGATGACAGGCATACCAGCGCCCATCGCTGGGCTCATACTGCAAGAGCGGAAAACCGGTGACCCATAGAAAGTTAAACTTGGTCTTGTCGATCAGACCGAGCTTTTCGCCTACTTTGAGCCGCAGGCTGCCCAGGGCATCGTTGGTTACCCGCGCCTGATCGGCAATGACGAAAAGCAGATCGCCGGCGCTCAGTCCAGCCTGTGCCTTGAGGCGATCGGTTTCTTCTGGCTTGAGAAACTTGGCAGCCGGGCCGCTGACCGTGCCGTCTGCCGCAAACTTGTACCAGAGCAGCCCTTTTGCGCCGTAGGCGCCCACGAATTTTACGTAATCGTCCAGGTCTTTGCGCGAAAACTTCTCGGCCGCCCCTTTTACCGGCAAGCCTTTGATCAAGCCGCCGGTTTGAATCGCGCCTTTGAACACGTTGAACTCGCTGCCTTCGAAGCTCTTGTTCAGCTCGATGAGCTTGAGCTCGAATCGGGTGTCGGGCTTGTCGACGCCGTAGTCGCGCATCGCCACGTCGTAGTCCATGCGCTGAAAGTGGGCGGGAATGTCGACGTTCAGGATCTTCTTGAACACGTCTTTCATCATGCCTTCGAAGATCGGGAAAATGACCTCCTCGTCCACGAACGACATCTCGATATCGATCTGCGAAAACTCGGGCTGCCGATCGGCACGCAGGTCTTCGTCGCGAAAGCAACGCGCCAGCTGATAATAGCGGTCATAGCCTGCGACCATAAGCAGCTGCTTGAGCGTCTGCGGCGACTGCGGCAGCGCATAGAAAGTCCCGGGGTTCACGCGCGAAGGCACCACGAAG
>JACQAW010000448.1 GCA_016194725.1 Deltaproteobacteria bacterium | reverse complement strand
CTGGTGTCACACGACTTCAATGGCAACGAAGCTTCGAGCACCGTGGATGCCGAGCTGACTTCGGTCATCGATGGCAACCTGGTCAAGGTTGTCGCCTGGTACGACAATGAATCGGGCTTCAGCGCGCGCATGAACGACCTCGCCATTTATATGGGCAAGGCTCTGGTGTAAGCCAACATGATTAAGACGATCGAGGATCTGCAGCTTAAAGACAAACGCGTATTCATGCGGCTGGACTTCAACGTTCCGCTTAAAGACGGAGCTGTCGCTGACGACACTCGGATACGCGAGGCTCTTCCCACGATCAAATACGCCATGGAAAAAGGCGCGAAGCTGATTCTGGCCTCGCACCTGGGGCGCCCCGAGGGCTGCGACATGAAGTTTTCGCTCGAGCCCGTGGCCAAGCACCTGAGCGGGCTTTTGGGCGTCGATGTGCTGCTTACCGACGACTGCGTCGGCGACGGCATCCAGATGATCACCAAACACCTCAAGTCGGCGCAGGTCATCCTGCTCGAGAACCTGCGCTTTCACCCCGAAGAAGAAAAAAACGATCTGGAATTTTCCCGTGAGCTGGCCTCGCTGGCTGAAGTTTACGTGACCGACGCCTTCGGCACCGCCCACCGCAAACACGCCTCGACTTACGGCGTGCCGTCACTCATGCCGGTGCGCGGCTGCGGTTACCTGATCAACAAGGAATTGAAATTCCTGGGTCGGCTGCTCGACAATCCGGAGCACCCCTACGTGGCTATTCTGGGCGGCTCGAAGGTGGGCGAGAAGATCAAGACGATCGAAAATCTTTACCTGCAAGTGGACACCGTTCTGATCGGCGGCGCGATGGGCAATACGTTTCGCGTGGCAGCCGGAGGCTATACGCTTCCGCCTGCGGCAAAAAAGCCAAAACCCGAAGAGCTCGGGCATTGCAAACAGCTCATTCAAAAAGCCCTCAGGCACGAGGTAAAGCTGCTGCTGCCCGTTGACGACCTCGAGGGGTTTGATATCGGTGCCAAGACCATCGAGCTGTTCACGGCCGAGATTCGCAAAGCGAAAACCATTTTTTGGAATGGTCCCGTGGGCATGTTTGAAAAGCCGGAATATGCCAAAGGAACCATGGCCGTGGCTCATGCCATGGCTGAAAACAAGGGCGCGTTGAAAATCATTGGCGGCGGCGATTCCGTATCGGCAGTCAATGTCGCCGGGGTCGGGCCGCAGATGGACCATCTATCCACCGGTGGCGGCGCAAGCCTGGAGTTCCTGGAAGGCGCGGGCCTGCCTGGCATTCAGGTGCTCGACAGCTTCAGCAAGGGTTCGTCATGACCGATTCGCGCGCCCGTATTCTGGCTGGCAACTGGAAAATGAATCTGACTCCCGGCGAAGCCATCGAATACTTCGGCGCGCTGGAAAAGCACATGATGGGTCACGCGCGCAAATCCAGTGTCCATCGCGTGATTTTTCCGCCGGCTTATGACCTGGGCACCGACGTGCAACGCGCGGCCGCAGCCTGCCAGGTTGAGCTGGGTGCCCAGAACGTGCATTGGGAAGACAAGGGTGCCTTCACCGCTGAAATTTCGCCCGCCGCTTTGGTGGCCCTGGGCATTCATTGGACGCTCGTCGGGCACTCCGAACGGCGCCAGTACTTTGGCGAGACGGACCAGACGGCAGCTCAGCGTTTCAAGCGCGCGGCCAATACCGGCCTGAATGTGATGTATTGCATCGGTGAACGGCTGCAAGAACGCGAAGCGGGCCAGACTCAGGCCGTTTTGAGTCGCCAGCTCGGGCCGTTTCTTGGAGTCCTCAAGGAACTCCTGACCAAACCTGGCAGCGCGCGGCCGGACAAGCAGATGTGGTGCCTTGCCTACGAGCCGGTTTGGGCAATCGGCACAGGCAAAACTGCAACCAACGCCGAGGCCGAAGAGGCCCATCGCTATATCAGACAGACAGTCTGGGACACGCTGGGAATGGGCGTGGCGCAGAAGATGTCGATACTCTACGGGGGCAGTGTAACTACCGAGAATGTTTCGGGTCTTATGCAGCAACCCAATGTCGACGGAGTCCTGGTGGGCGGCGCCAGCCTTAAACCAGAGGGCTTTGCGCGCATCCTTGCAAGTGCTTGAAATTCAAGATATGAGCTGACCATGGCAACATTTCTACTCGTTCTTCATGTGTTCACCTGCATTCTTCTCGTCCTCGTCGTGCTCGTGCAATCGGGCAAAGACGGTGGCATTGGAATGATGGCCGGCGGCGGCTCAAGCCAGACCGTATTCGGCAGCTCGGGCGGCGCCAATTTTTTCACCAAATTTACCTCGGGCTGTGCGGCCGTATTCATGATTACGTCCATCTTTCTGACGATCACGAAGGGCAACAAGCACAACTCTGTTTTCGCGGGTCAGGCACCAGCGGCAAAGTCGGCTCCAGGCACGCTGCCACCGAGCACGCCAGGCGCGAGCGGCGCTCCGGCAGCTACGCCAGGCTCTCCGACTGCAACGGCTCCAGCGGCTACGAACGAAGCTCCGGCGGCTCCTGCCGCAAAAGCTCCGGAAAAAGATACGACATCCGCGGCTCCCACTAAGAAGTAAGCTCGCTTGAAGTTACAGACGCTTGATCTCGCGGCCCTCTACTTTCCCAGACAAGAGTGGCGGTGGCTTCGGGCATCGGTGCGTCTGCCAAGCCCCGAGCAGGCACCCGACCAGTTTCTGTGGGCGGCTAGTGTCGAAGACAAGCTGTGGGCCTGGCATCCGCGCGGCAGCGATATCGATGTTACCGTTCCCGGTCCGACGCCGCAGAAAATAAATGTACTCGTTTTGGAAACCGATGGCAGCGAGCTGGCTGCACATGGGCTTTATCTCAAAACGATTTTCACCGCGGCTCCGGCGCACGACGTGGAGTGGGCGGTGGCGCTGCAAGTCTTGACCTCTCGCCTGCATTATCAGGCGGCCGATCGCGGCCTGCCCGCTTATTGGAAAGAGGCGCTTGAAGCCTGTGGCCTGGAGCCTCACCTGGGCATACTGGCACAGCGCGGACGTTACACTTTCCTGAACGAGGCCGAACAGCGCCATCTTGCCGAAAAACGCTGGGACCTGGCTACCTTTGAAATGCTCGAGTCGATGGCACTGCCGGTGCGCGCGGCCTTTCTTGCGGCCATCCGGAAATGGAACCTGTCGGCCCAGCAGGCCAGGGAAGCGCTGAACTTCACCCTGATTCTTGCGAAAAAAATCAGCGAAAAAACCGCGCTCAACGTGCTGGGCAATGCCTTCAAGAGCGCCGAAGAGTTTCGCATGGCCTTGTTCCGCACGGCGCAGCCCGAGCTGGCCACTTTGTCGCAGAAGCGAATCGAGATGCTGCGCGACTTGAAAGCGCCACCGCGAAGCTCGGTTTACGGCGACCCGTCGTTTGAAAGCGATCTTTTGAAGATCACGCACACGCCCCGCAGGATAAGCGACTTTGAGTCGTTCAAATACTGGATTGGCGACCCCGAAACGACGGAAAAACTTCGGCAGCTTCTGGAGATTTATCAATGAAGCCCTTTGAACGAATCACGATTTCGTCACCCGAAATCATGAACTACCCGGCCTCATGGCGCATTCTGAAAAATCTTGCCAAGTACCAGCTGCTGCCGCCAGGATTTGAAGATCCCGAAATCGTCGACGCCACCCAGGTGTCCAACAAACTGGCGTTCGAAGCGCCCCGGGTGGCGGCTCCAGCCAATAACCCGGTAGCGCTGGGAAAACGCATTCTGCACCTGACCACGCAGCCCGGAACGTTCATCAAGCAATGCCCCGGCACCACCAATATGCTGTGCTGCCAGTATCATATCGTGAATATGGTTTCGAATTGCCCGTTCGACTGCACCTACTGCTATCTACAGACCTATCTGAACCAGCCCATGACGACGTTTTACGTGAACGAGGACGACATCTTCGCGCAGGTGAGTAAGCTTTGCGAGCGGCCGCCCGTGGCTCAGCTGCGCGTAGGCACCGGCGAGCTTTCAGACAGCCTGGCGCTCGACCCGATTACGGGCTTTTCGGTACGTCTGGCCGACATGATGTCGAAATACGAGAACGTTCGCCTGGAGCTCAAAACCAAATCAAAAAACGTCGAGCATCTGCTGGAGCTAAAAAAACGCGATCATGTGGTCGTGGGCTGGAGCATGAACCCGCGCGAGATCATCAACGCCGAAGAGCACGGCACCGCGCGGTTTGAAGAACGCCTGAAGGCCGCGGCCCTGATGGCCAGCGAAGGTTTCGGCGTCGCGTTTCATTTCGACCCCATGATTTACACCGACGGCTGGCAGGAAATGTACGAGGCCGCCGCCACTGAGCTGCTGGCCAACGTGGACCACAAGCAGATTCGATGGGTCAGCATTGGCGGGCTTCGCTATCAACCTCAGCTAAAGCCAATCGCGCTTAAACGCCGTCCTGAAACAACGCTGTTCATGGACGAAACCGCGCCCGGCACCGACGGCAAAGTTCGCTACCTGCGTTCGCAGCGCACCGAGATGTTTCAGTTCCTCAATCGCATCATCAAAGAGCGGGCTCCGACGGTTTACACGTATCTCTGCATGGAGAGCATGCCCGTTTGGGAAAAAGCGCTCGGACGGATGCCTGATCGCGGCTTCTGATGGGTTGGCGAACCGCTCTGATCGCCACTGGGCCCATCAATCGCCCCGGCGGCCGCTCCGCTGCCTGGGAGCGGGTGAGCCGGGATTGGGAACCGGTGAAGTGCCGCCAGCATCCGCATTCAAGAATGCCGATACTTTAGCCCGGAGAGCTGAGTTCTGCACTAGCTTCGGCTCCCCATTGAGGCGAGCAAACAACTGCAGCTTCAGCGCGGGGTACCCGATTTGATCGGCGAGGATCTTGTCGGAACTTCCGAAAAAGAAATTTCCATCGGATTCGGCGAGGTGCGTGGCTAAAGACCTGATCCAGGAAACCTCGTCCTCCTTTGTCTGCTTGGGATCAAATCCCATGACCTTGCCCGACCCAAAGGCTTTTCGCTCCGTGTGATTGAATTTTGATTTCGCGAGAGTATAGCTGTATTCCACGGCGCCGTTTGCAAATACCCTCGTCGCAGTTCCAGCGATCTCGCTGGGAGTCACGACCGGCGTTCCTGACATATAGCCGTTGATATGGTTGACCTCAGCGAAAAGCAACTTTGAAACGAACGAGCTTCCTGAATCGTTCAAAAGTTCGACCTGCCCATTCTTGAAAAAGCGATTGGCTTTTCCGACAGAAAAGTCACTGTTCGCGTAGTAAGAATCTTTATTGAAATTCGGGTTCGTTTCGACTTCTGGCGAGAGGCTGCCAATGATGGCAAGCAAAGGGTTATAGCCAGGAACATTGTACTGTGTTTTGGCGTTGGCAAATATCAACTGAACTTTGCCGATTCTGTTGCTCGAATCGACTACGGTTGTGCCAGCGCTGATGTCTTCATAACCCTGAAAAGAGGGCACCGAAGCGGCAAGAGTGCCAATCATATCAAGCAACGGATTATAACCAGGAACGTTGTACTGCACCTTCCCATTGGCAAAAACCAACTCGACTGTTCCGATTCGATCGCTTGAATCAATAATGGTCGCCTTGGCATGGATGTCGTTGCGGCCGGAATATTCGGCGACAAGATGAGCGAGACTGCCAACCATGTCTATCAATGGATTGTAGCCGGGAACATTGTACTGTGCCTTGCCATTGGCAAAGAGCTGCGCGACGGATCCAACGCGGTCACTCGAGTCAATAATCGTAGTGCCCGGGGTCAAGGCGCCGATTTTTTCTACTCTGATGTTCAAGGTCTTCGCTTCAGCGAATAAAGGGTTATACCCAGACACCAGGTAAATCACTTTGCGGTTGGCAAACAGGTTTCGAACGGTTCCGATGCGATTGCCCGCATCGATGATTGTGACTCGCGGTTTGAGGGAATCGATACTCTTGACCTCGGGACTCAAAGACGCAATGCCGGTAATCAGCGGATTATAGCCATCTACATTGTACTGTACCTTGCCATTGCCAAAAACCATTTCGACGGTACCGACTCGCTCGCTGGAATCAATGACGACCGACTTCGCACTGACATCTTTGTGGCCCGGATATTCGGCGACCTGGGGAGACAGAGTGCCAACCAGATCAATCAATGGGTTGTAGCCAGGTACATTGTACTGAACCTTACCATTGGCAAAAAAGCGACTGACAGTTCCAATACGCTCAGAGGCATCCATCACAGTGACTCCGCGGGAAACTCCACCTTTGCCCGCCTGCTCAGGTGCGAGCTGCGATGCGCTTGCGACCAAGGGGTTGTATCCCGGAACTGAATACGTCACGGTTTCCGAGCCAATCATTTCCACGGTGCCAATCCGGTCGCTCGAATCAATAACAAGACCGCCCACGCAAATCTCACCGATGCAGTTGCCCGCGTAAGCGCCCGTGCTAAATACCAGGCCAGCAATAAATCCCAAAAAAGTGATATTCAGTTTCATATTCCAAAAGCTCCTAATTTCGCCGTTTATACCACATGTCTGACTTAATTGGTACAACGCTATCTCTCGGACAATCGTGTCGCCGAGTCCGAAAACCGCCTTTTTTGACAACAGCTGAGTCACTCGTCAACTCCTTAGACACCCGAGACTCCTTAACTCCCCGAAATCACACCCTGCCCATCCGGCACCCCCTTTGCTCCTTATAATCCCAGAGAGATTTCAGAGAGGTTCCCTTGAAAGCGAGATTTGTCACCACCATAGCCACGCTCACCCTAGCTCTGGCGCCCACCCTTGCTCAGGCGAGTGAAGTCTATATGTGCGAAATCGTGAACGGCAACTCCTCCCAGCTCATTGCCGCGGCCAACGCAAATCTTGTCATTTCAGCGGGTTATCGCCTGGTTACCCGCACCGACGAACTCACTCACAAGATCGAGTTCAAGATCTACAAGGATGTGCGCCCCGATTCGCACATCTACGAACCGCGCATTCACTTTGACGCATCAATCGACGAAGGTCCCGGT
>JACQAW010000468.1 GCA_016194725.1 Deltaproteobacteria bacterium | reverse complement strand
GAAGGTGCGGTGTTTGGCAAAGGCATGGTACTTCTCTTTGCCTTCCATGTCGTTATTGCGCCCCTTGATGTGGGCCTGGCCAGCGCTGATCGTACCCATGTCTTGCAGGGGCACCTCGAATTCGATCTTCTCGTTCTTTGCGCCCACGCCTTTCTGGAACAGCTCGACGTTCCTGAACCCATAGTGCTCGACCAGCTTCTTGCAGATCTCGTAGGTTCCGGGAATAGGCTCAAATGCATGCACCCGGCCCTGGGGGCAAAGCTGCGCCAGCCGCACGGTATAATACGCGTAGTTGGCTCCGATGTCGAGCGACACCGAGTCGGCCGTCAGCAGCTGCGGCAGCAGTTCCATCTCGGGCTCCTCGACCAGGCGCTTTTCGATGTCGCGCAGCTTGCCGTAATACTGAAACCAGAAATAGCCGCGTTCGCCCAAAAGCTTGTACAGCAATGGCTTGACGAACTTTCGAATTGGCGAGTTTACCGATGCCATTTGAGTGGGGTTTCCTGCCCCAGAGATTATCATAAATCTCCATCCCTCATATCGGCAGGAGCTGCCCAGCAGGGGCCTGGCCTGATCGAAAGTTGATGGCGAATCTTGTACTCTAAGGTTTGATGCCCTCACCCATGGTCAGCGTCGTGATTCCGAATTACAACTATGCCCGTTTCGTGGGCCAGGCCATTGAAAGCGTGCTGGCCCAGACCTTCACCGACTTCGAGATCATCGTCGTCGACAACGGCTCGACCGACAACTCGCTCGAAGTGCTCAAAACATTCGGCAGGCGCATTCGCGTGGTGGCGCAGGAAAATCGGGGCCAGTCAGGCTCGCGCAACCGCGGAATCGAGGAGTCGCGCGGCAAACTCGTGGCTTTTCTGGACGCCGACGACCTTTGGCGGCCCACCAAGCTCGAAAAGCAGGTGCCCTTTTTCGAGGACTCCAAAATCGGGCTGGTCTACACCGGCGTGGAATGCGTTGACGCAAATCTCAAACGCACGAAGCTTATCACCCCCGAATTTCGCGGCGAGCTGCTCGATAAATTCATCAGTGGCGGCGCCGTCATTCAAGGTGGCGAAAGCACCGCGGTGATTCGCAAGGAATGTTTTGAGCGCCTGGGCGTATTCGACCCCGGGCTTTCGATCTGCGCGGGCTGGGACCTGTACCGGCGTATCTGTGGCCTTTACCGCGTCGAGCTGGTGGCAGAGCCGCTGATGCAATACCGCGTGCATGGCACGAACGCGCACGGACGCATCGACATCTTCGAGCACGATGTGCTGCTCAGGCTCGAGAAAATGTTTGCCGACCCGCTGGCCCAGCCCATCCACGCCCGCAAAGACGAAGCCTATGCGCAGTCCTACCTCATTCTTTCGGGCAGCTACTTCGTGGCCGGCCAATACGCGCAGGCCTTGAAATTCGGCGCGCTGGCCCTGGCTAAAAAGCCGAGCCACAGCGTGCGGTACATCGCCGACCTGCCGCTGCGTTACTTGCGCAGGCTGCGCACGCGCGCGAAGGCCTGACGGGCCAGCAAATAAGCCTTGCCCCTCAAAGTAAGCCCGACTTCGCAGTTGTAGGTCGTCGCCGGCAGGCCGCCGAAGGCCATCTTGAACTCATTGATGTGCAACTTCTTGGGGTCGTCCTTGCCGTCGTATATACCGCCCCAGTCATAGTGGGCAAAGCCCTCGTTCTTGAAACGAAGCACGTCCTGCCAGTGGTGAAAGCGGTTGCTGCGGCCCACCAGGTACCGGAACTCCTTGTCGGCCGAGGCGCGCGACGAGGCGAAGTGCAGCTGCCTCACCTTGCCCTTGTCCACCGTATGCGAATGCCAGGTCAGCGCCTGCCCCTGGGGCGTGCGCACCACCGAAATATCCAGAATTCCAGCTGCCGCATAACTTTTCAGATTCACGGGATTGATCGCCTCAATGCCGCTGGACGCCGCGAACTGCGCGAAAAATTCCCGAAACTCCGTGGTCACCTCGGGCGGTGGGTTGCGCCAGAACGCATATACCAGGGCGTCTTTCTCGGTCGCGCGATGGATCTCCTTGCGTGTGGTCGCGTTGCAGCCCGAAAAAAGCTTGTCGGCATCGGTGGTCAGGTCAAAAATCAGCGTGCTCGTACGGGCGGTCGAAAATGCTCCGGGCACGGGCGCGGTGGTCTGAAGAAAAGTAATGGCGTCCACTCCCGGATAATCACCGGAGCCGTAGCCTTTACCTGGGGGTGGGCCCCATCTTTCTTCGGCAAGCGTGACCAGTTTCTTTTTGAAAACGATCATCGGCACCCCCCTTGTGGCCCGGCACTCATGTTAGCACCGCGGCACGCACGCGGGGAAAATAAAAAACTGCGGCCACGCATAGGCCCCAGCTGGCCAGAAGCGCCGCTTTCGGGAAAAGGGCGGTGTCGCTGACGAAAAATACCGTGCCCGTGCTTACGGCAAGGCCGGATATTCCCAGCACCGCCAGCGTCATTAGAATTCGCTTGCGCCTTTGCCTGCGCATCGCGGCCGCATACAGCACGATGCCGTAGCACGCCAGGCCCAGGTTGCTCACCAGATAGGCCACGGCCACGCCCCGCAGGCCGATCAGCTGGCTCAGCAGCAAGGTCAGCCCATATTGCGTGCCGATGTAAATAACCCACACCACGAAGTAGGTTCGCATGCGCGACAGCCCCAGAACCACCCCCAGAGCCGGCTGCGCGATCAGGTAGAAAAAGTCGCCCAGCAGTTGAATCGGCACGATGGGCACCGCATCCAGAAATGCCTTCGTGTATACGATCGAGACAAAAAACCGCACCACCCACATCAGTCCCAACTGGGCCGCGGCAGCCAGTATCGCGATCAGGCATAACGCCTCGGTCCACTCGTACATCACCTCGGCCCCGAGGCCCTCGGCGCTGACTTTCGGGTTCAGGCGCGCCCAGACACCGTTCGTGAGGTAGGGAAGATAATAGGCGCTGAGCGCCAGCACAACCTGGTAAATTCCGCCCGAAGCCGCGCCGAAAACCCGAATGATGTGAATACGCACCAGTGCGTTCATCAGATAGAGCAGCGAACCAGCCGCCGACATCACGAAGCCCGACACCACCAGCTCTTTGACGTAAATTTTGGTGATCCGTAGCTTGAAAATATTCTTGAGCCGCTCAAAGCGGCTGGAAAAAAACAGGCACATCGCAAGCCAGGACGACATTCCCAGTGCGATGCCCCAAAAAGCCCCGGCGGGCCCGAAATATCGAACCAGGATGATATACGAAACCGCTTCAACCACGCCGGCGATCATCGAGGCCCGGGCATAATACTTCAGCTCGCCATAGCAGTAAAAGAATCTGATGAAAAACGATCCGACCAGCGTGTGCAGCGGAATCGCGATGAAGATCGGCACCAGGCAATGGCTGTAGCTGGCGTCGCCGAATGCCCAGGCCGCCAGCCGGCGCTCGAAAACAAAACCCACGCCGATCAGCACAAGGCTCGTGAGTATCAGCAAAGTGAAGGCGGTGGAAAGCAGCCCGTATTTGGCTTGCTCATCTTTCTTCTTCAGAAAAATGCTCAGCTGCGTGCTCAGCCCCGTGCCCACGATCGTCGTCGCCAGCCCGCAACCCAGGGTTTCGAGCTGCACGCCCAACCCCACCACGCCCACACCGGCCGGACCCAGAATCGCGGCCGACAGCTTCGTCTTCGCGATGCCCATGGCGAAACGCACGATAGTCGAAGAGCCCAGGATTAAATTTGCCGCCAGAAAGGCCGAGCGGCCCCGCTTGACTTCAGTCACGCGTAGACCTTGCCCAGATTATCGATCATCTGCTGGTAATAAAATTTGGCCACGACGTCCTTGCGGCCAGCCAGGGTGAGGCGCCGCGCCAGCTCGCGATCGCCCAGAATCTTGAGTATCGCCTGCGCCGTCGCGGCCGAATCGCGGTAGCCCACCACCAGCGCGTTCTGGTCTTGCACCACGAACTCGCGGGCGATGCCCGACAGCGTGAACACGCTGGGAATGCTGGCCGCCAGGGCTTCGACGTAAATTTGCCCGAAAGCCTCGGCCGACGCGTCCACGGGCGTATGCACAAAAACATCGAAAAGCTGGTAAAGCGCCATGAAGTCCTGCTCAAAATCTATCTCGCGGTAGCTGCCCGCTGGCAACCGGCTTAGCAGCTTTTTGATTGTCGCCGCGTACTCCGCTCCATGGGCATTGGCCAGAACCAGGCAGGCGTCGGGGTGCACCTTGAGCACCTCATGGAACGCCGCGATGGCATACTGTATGCCTTTCCACTCTATGTACTTCGCGATTACCCCCACGACTGGGCGTTTTTCAGTCAGCTCGTATTTCGTGCGTAGCCCATCCACGCGTTCCCGCGACACGGCCTCGAAGTCGGCGAGCTGAAAACCGAAATTCACGACGTTAATTTTCGCCGAAGGCACGCCTTCGAGCTTCATCAAGACTTCGCGCACGTTTTGGCAGGTGGCGATGATGTCGGTGGCCAGAAAGTTAAATATTCGATCATAAATAATCGCATGCCGAAAATAAACATGATTTACCGTGGAATGATGGCGCGTGTAAATTCGCCGCGGCACGCCAGCGATTCGCGCTGCCGTTAGCCCCGCCATGCACGCTCCAAAAAGGTGAGCATGCACGATATCGGTGCGGGTCTTGCGCAGGTGCAGGGCCAGTTGCGCGATCGCACGCGGCAAATCTTTCTTGCCCGCGTAAGGGAAGCGCACGATCTTCACCCCCGTCTGCCCCAGCAGCGTCTCGAATTCGCCCGGCCCGGGATTGAGCAGAATGAATGACAGGTCATAGTCGCGGGCAATGGCAGACCGGCAAAGCCACTCGAAGGGATAGTCCCGGCCCATGAACTGCGAGACGATGTAGGCCAGCTTTTTCTTT
>JACQAW010000467.1 GCA_016194725.1 Deltaproteobacteria bacterium | reverse complement strand
GCTGGCCGAGCTGGGCGTGGAACGCAAGGCAGTCGCCGGCGCGCATTTTTTCCGGGCCGCGGGTTGCCCCAGCTGCTCGGGCAGCGGCTACTCGGGTCGTACCGTCGTTCATGAGCTCATGCTGGTCGACGATGACCTGCGCCAGCTCATCATCAAGTCGATGGACTCGGGTACGATCAAGAAAAAAGCCGTCGAGCACGGCATGATTACGCTGCGCGAAGACGGCGTCAACAAGGTCATTCAGGGCATCACCACCATCGAAGAGCTCATGCGCGCCACCCAGGCGGATGAGGATTAATGGCTTTATTCGAGTACAAGGCGTTGGACACCGCCGGCAAGACCATTCGCGGTATGATTGAAGCGGACTCGGTTAAAACCGCGCGCGGCAAGCTCAAGAAAAACGGGCTGATGCTCAACGAGATTCACGAGAAGTCGGGTGGCGGAAAACCCGGTACGCCCAGCCAGCCTTCGGCCATCGGCGGGCTTTTCGGCCGCGTGAAAATGGCGGACATCGCGCTCACCACGCGCCAGCTCGCCTCGCTCATCAAAGCCAACATTCCCATCGTCGAGGCGCTCAGCGCGCTGATCGACCAGGTCGAAAACGACCGGCTCAAAATCGTGCTCAGCGGCGTGCGCGGCGACGTCAACGAAGGCCTATCGCTTGCAAAGGCCATGTCCAAGCACCCCAAGGTGTTTTCGAACATCTTCGTCAACATGATCGAGGCCGGCGAATCATCTGGTACCTTGCCGCTGGTTCTGTTGCGGCTGGCCGACTTTCAGGAAAGCCAGGTTCGCCTGAAAAACAAGATCTCGTCAGCGCTCATGTATCCCGTGCTGATGATGATGGCCGCGTTCGGCATGCTGATCGGCATTTTCGTTTTCGTCATTCCCAAGATCGTCAAGATCTTCGACTCGATGAACAAGCCCATGCCCCTGCAGACGAAAGTTCTCATCTGGATCAGCGACTTCATCATCAACTACTGGTTTATCGTGGCCGGCCTGGTAATCGGGGGCTATTTCCTGTTCCATAGATTTGTCAACAGCCCCAAGGGCCGGCGCAAATGGGACGGCTTGCTTCTGAAACTGCCCGTCATGGGCAAGATGATTCGCATGATCGCGGTTGCCCGGTTCGCCAATACGATGTCCACGCTGCTGGCAGGCGGCGTTCCGATCGTGGTGGCCATGAACATCGTCAAGAATATCGTCGACAATACGCTGATTGCCGAGGCAATCGTGCAGGCCCGCGAAAACGTCACAGAGGGCCAAAGCATCGCCGAACCCCTAAAAAGGAGTCGGCAGTTTCCCCCGTTGGTGATACATATGATCGCCATCGGCGAGAAGACGGGCGAGCTGCCCCAGATGTTGCAAAGTGTCGCCGTAACCTATGAAGAGCAGGTGTCGGTACAGATCGAAGGTATGACCTCGCTGCTCGAGCCCGCCATGATTATCGTGATGGGCGTGATCGTTGGCGGCATCGTCGCCGCGGTCTTTGTGCCACTTATTGAAATGAACAACATACATTGAGGAGTTGGTTGAAAATGAACAACAACATGAGCAGGATTTTCAAGAAACGCAGCAGTGAACGCGGTTTTACGCTGATCGAAATCATGATCGTGCTGACCCTGTTGGGGCTCATCGGCACGTTCGCCGTCACGAACTACATGAAGAGCCAGCGCGAAGGCTACATTCGTTCGACGAAAATTCTGATGCAGCAGCTTAAAACCGCGCTCGACGATTATTACCGCACCTGCAACAGCTACCCGAACACTGGCCAGGGCATGGCAGCCCTGATTTCGAAGCCGGGCGACAGCACCTGCAAGGATTACGACCCCAACGGCTACATTCAGGGCAAGAAAGTTCCGCAAGATCCTTGGGGCCACGATTTTATCTACATCTGCGATGATGGCAAACACCTGACATTGAAGTCACTGGGGCCCGATGGAAAAGAAGGCGAAGGAAATATCAGCCTCGAAGACCTGTAAGAGCGAACGCCGGCAGCACGGCTTCACTCTGATCGAGGTTCTCGTCGTAATCGGCATCATTGGCCTGGTGATGTCGCTTGCCATTCCGGGAATCGGCCTGGTCATGAAGGCCAACATCAACAACTCGTCACGCGAACTGGCCACCGTGATTCGGTCGGCCCATGACGAGTCGATCCTCAAAGGCTCGGTTTACCGGGTAGCCTTCGACCTCGACCGAGGGGAGTACTGGGTCGAGGTGGGCGACCGCAACTTTCTGATGAGCTCGCCCGAGCAGATCGAGCTCGAGCGCAAGAAAAACGAGCGCCGCAGCGATGAAGAGAAGGAAAAGCACAAAGACCCTTTTCAGCTCGCGCAGCAAGTGACCAAGAAGAAGAGGACCCTGCCGCTGGGCGTGAAGTTCAATGAAATCTTCACCTCGCGCAGCAAAGACGCAATCAAGGGTGGCGTGGCCTATTCCTTCGTTTTCCCCTTCGGTTTTATCGAAAAGACGATAATCCACCTCAAAGACGACATGGAACGCGAAACCACGCTGGTGGTCAGCTCGGTAACGGGCAAGTCGCGCATGTTTGAGCATTACGTCAAGGATGTGGACTGATGCGCAAGCCACTTCTTCCTTCGCTCCGCGAGCTGGTAGCGTCCCCGCAAGGGGGTTTCACGTTACTCGAGGTCATGATCGCGATGACCATCATGACCGTGGCGTTCGCGGCGATTTACACCTCGCAGAGCGAAAGCATCATCCTGGTCACCAAAACCAAGGAGCGCAACATCGCAGGCTGGCTGCTGCACAACAAGATGATCGAGAGCGAGCACCTGTATGAAGGCAAGCCTTTTTCCGAGCTGGACAAAGAGGTAACCGAAAAATTCAAAGCGCCCTTTGACCAGTACACCTGGAAGCGCGAAATCAAGGAGATCAAGTTTCCGGACCTTCCGGTGGGCGGCGGCAAGGAAGGCGAGGGCGTGCAGGAAAGCGTGCGGCAGCTGGCCAAGACGCTGACCAAGTATTTCAACAGCTCGCTGCGCGAAATGGTCATTACGGTCAGCTGGCAACGCGGCGACGGCGCCCAGCACATCACGCTGACCACCTATCTGGTCGACCTCAACGCGGAGTTCAACTTCGCCATATGACGAAGCGAAGCCGGCCCGCGCAGAGCGGTTTTACCCTCATCGAGCTGCTCATCGCCATGACGATCCTGGCGATTATTTCGCTGGGCGTGTACGACATCACCAACAGCACCTTTTCACGCCGCGAAAGCATCGAGCAGGAAGGCGACTTTTACAACTCGCTACGAGTGGGTCTGGACGTATTGGGACGCGACATCGGCCAGCTGTACACGCCACAGGCGGGCGCCCTGCCGGGCACGATTGGCCAGGCGCCGCAAACCACGCCGGGCCAGCCAGCCCAGGGGCAGCAGGCCGGCGGCAACCCCGCCAACGTCTATGGCACCGCCAGCGTGCCGCTGGGCACGGCCACGGATTACTGGGGCGAACCCATCAACGAGAGCGGCGTGCGCCCCTCGCGCCTGCAGGGTGAAGAGGGCAAGCTGAGCTTTATTTCGAACTCCCACATGCGCATCTACCGCGACGCCAGCGAAAGCGAGTTCGAGAAGGTCAGCTACTCGCTCGAAGACCCGAAAACTCCCGACCCCCTGGTCAAAGGCAAGCTGCTTGTCAAACATGAAGACCCTAACGCTTTCATTGACGAAGAGCGCGGCTCGGAAACCGACGTGCGTTATGTGCTGGTCGACGGAGTGAAGTCTCTTTCCTTTGAGTTTCTGGACAGCGAAAAAGATACCTGGAGCAAACGCTGGGATACCTCGGGAATCGATCATAAGGGCGTCTACCCTGCCGTCATCAAGATCACGCTCGAGGTTTACTTTCCGCGCTCCGACCACACCTTTACGGTCGTGCAGCAGTACCGGCCGGAGCTATCGTTATGATGCGGCAAAAGCCCGGCACCAAAGCGGAATCCCAGCGCGGCATCGCGCTGTTCATGGTCATGGGCTCGGTTGCGCTGCTGGCCGTGCTGATCGCCGAGCTGAACTACTCGGTGCAGATCAGCTCGCGCATGTCTTACAACTCCCTGGACAACCTGAAGGCGTATTACCTCGTCAAATCCGCCTTCAAATTTTCCCAGGTGCGCCTGCGCGCGTACATGCAGATCAAGAACTTCACCGACGACCCCGCCAATAAAATGATCAAGGATGCGCTCCCCAAAGGCACGCTGGACAAAGTTTGGAGCATGCCCATGCTTTTTCCGCTGCCCATTCCCAAAGAGGCAACTATGGGCGAGGGTGATGCCATCAAGGACTTCATCAAGGAAAGCTCGTTTGACGGCACCTATACCGCCTCGATTACCGGCGAGAGCACGAAGCTGAACCTCAATAACCTGTTCATGAAAACGCTGCCAACACCCGACGGGCCCTCAGGGTCGTCAAGCAGCTCGGGTGGCTCGGGTACGCCCCCCGTAACGCCGCCGACGACGCCACCACCTGGCGGCTCGGGCGCATCAGGCGCCGAAATGGTTTTTCGCCCGGTGCTGGTCAGCGCCATTTCGAATTTGATCGAGCAGAAGAAAAATGACGACCGTGAGTTCAGCGACGTGTTTCGCAACGTGCAGGGCGAAGACGTGGTAACGGCAATCGAGTATTATCTTTTTCCGGATAAGCCGGTCTCGAATCTGCCAGGCTTCAAGGTTTTCAAACCCAAGCTCGCACCGTTTTACAGCCTGACCGAGCTGCACATGATTCCAGGCATCGAAGACGAGCTGTACTCGCTGCTGGAAAGCGCCCTGACCGTTTACACCACGGCGGGCATCAATATGAACACGATCAACAAACGCGCGCTCATCAGCTTGATTCCCGAGATGACCGAGCCCGAAGCCGAGGATGTTCTGCGCAAACGCGACGACCCCGATGTGGGACAGCCTTTTGGAAGCGAAGACGAGTTCTGGCAGGCTATCAGCGCGACTTCGGCCGGCAAGAGCATCGACGCGATCAAAAAACGCCTGACTTCGGCGAACATCAAATTCATCACCGACGAGCTGGCCTTCAAAATCAGCGTGCTGGCCAACGTGGGCCAGTCGACCCGGCGGCTGGAGGCCTACGTCATTCTGGACCCCAAGGCAGCCAAAGCGGGAGCAAACCCACCCCCCCCGGGGCAGCCGGGTACGCCACCGCCCCAAGGCAGTTCCGGTCACCAGCCTGGGGGCCAAAACCAATCTGGCCAGCCAGGTCAACAAGACGCTTCTGCAAAGAAGCCAACAGGGATAAACTTAATCTACTGGCGGTTGTTATGAGCGCAGCGAGGAACACTTGAAGATACTTAGTCTTGATATCGGAAGCTACTCACTCAAGGCCGTCGAGTTCGACGTCTCGTTCGGGCGTATCGAGCTGGGCGATTACCTCATCGAGCACGTGATTGAAAACGAGCTGCAGGAGGTACAGTCCGAAAAACCAAAAGCTCCGGAGTCCGGAGATCCAGCCGCCCCGACTGCGGATGCTGAAGCGCCCGCCCAGGAACGCCAAATTCTGACCTCGGGTCAAATCAACGCGCTAAAGCGGCTGCTTTCCGACCGCCACTTCAAATTTGACAAGCTCATCGTCAATATTCCACGAGCCTGGATTACCACGCGCATGCAGCAATATCCGACGAAAGACCGGAAAACGATTCAGAACTCGCTGAACTTCGAGCTCGACGACGACATTCCGTTTTCGATGACCGACGTGATCTACGACTTTGCCATGCTGCCGTCCGAGGGTACCGGCTCGACGGTATTCACGGCCGTCGCCCTGCGCGCCGACCTGACCTCGCTGCTCGTCGAGCTGCAGATGCAGGGTCTGGACCCCGATGCGCTTTCCATCGAATCCTGGGGCCTGGCTCACGTGCTCAAGCGCGCCATACCCAAAGATTACGAAGGGCGCCCCGTGTGCGTAGTGAACCTGGGCAACAAACACACCTCGATTCACATGTTCGTGGGTGAGTCGCCGGTACTCACCCATACCAGCACCTGCGCGGGCTTTGACGTCACCCGCGCCATCGCGCAGTCGTACAACCTGAGCTTCGAAGAGGCCGACAAGGCCAAGGTGGACGGCGCCTTTCTGCTCACCACCATGCATATGTCGGGCGACGCGGGCGGCGAGCCCATCACCAAGGACCAGCGACAGTTTGCCGGAGTCATTTCCGATGCCCTGACGCCGCTGATTCGCGAAATCAAACAGACGCTGATGTCGTACAAGGCCAACTTCAAGATGCAGCCCCGCGCGATTTTCATCACGGGCGGCACCAGCCTGATACCCAATATGCAGCTCTTCCTGGAAGAGCAGCTGCAGCTACCGGTATTTCCCCTGACCTACATGTCACGCGTGGTGGGCCAGACGCTGCAGCTGAGCGAGCAAAGCGAAGCCCAGATTTCTTCGGCGGCGGGCCTGGGCCTTTCGATCGTGAAGGTCGACCGGAATTACCACATCAACTTTCGCAAGGATGGGCTGGCCAAACGCGGCGGCATGGGCGCCTTTGACCTGAGCATGTTCCGGCGCCCTCTCAAGTACGTCGCCGCCAGCCTGCTTTTCGTTTACCTGAACCTGATTGCCCAGGGGCTGATTCTTTCGTCGCGCTCGACCAAGCAGCAGGGCCAGCTGGTGCTGGCCATGAAGTCGGTGCTGGGTCCGCTGAAAGACACGGTGATCAGCACGTACACCAACAGCCCCAGCACGCTGAAAAATGCCGTAAACAAGGAAATAGCCAAGTACAAGAGCGTGACCGCCTCGACCAGCAAGCCCGGCGTGAGCGCGTTCGATATTCTAAATAAGTTAAGCAGCACCATGCCCCGTGGCACCGAAATGGGTGAGCTGGACGTATCCGTTTTTCAGGTCAAAGACGGCAAGTTCAAGCTTTCCGGCCTGGTCAACTCCAGCGCCGCCCCGGCTCGAATCTTAAAGGCACTCGAGGAAACTAAAATGCTCGATGCGATCATCAAGGACAAAACGGAAGAAGACCCGAAAACCAAAAAGGTGAAATTCGAATTCAACGCCAAAGTGGTGGGGGTCTGATGTCCAAACTCGACACGTTACTTGAGCAGATACGCGACTCCGAAACCTATCAGCAGATCAAGCTGAAATACGATGAGCTCGATTCGCGGACAAAATTGTACGTCAATCTGGGCGCGGTGGCTGGCGTGGTATTCGTCGTATTTCTTTCGCTGGTCATATCGATGGCCAAGCTGAACGGCCTGAAATCGGAAATCAACGACCGCGAAGACCTGATCGGCTATCTGCAAAGATCCGGAGACCAGATCAAGCAGCTGCAGGCGGCCCAGCGCAACTCGCACAGCCAAAGCGACACCTCGTCGCCTTTCGGCTCGCTGGTCAACAATGCGTTGCAGACCCTTGGCATCGACCCAAGCAAAGTCGACGTGGGCAGCGAGCACCCGGGCAGCCAGACCAAGACGGCAGCTGAAACCCTGCTCGACGTCAAGCTGACCCAGGTGAATCTGAGACAGATTCAGCAGCTGCTGTTTTCGCTCGGCGAGCAGGGCGCCTTGCGCGGCATCAGCTTCAAGGACCTGACCATCGACACCAAGGGCGACCCCAGCGGCTGGATGGATGCGAACTTCGTCGTCTCGACCTGGAAGGAAAAATAATCGTGGACTTCGGCAATATGGACCCGGGCAGCCTGGGCGACGAAAAGACCGACGTGGGGCTGACGGCTGCGCCCCCTGCCGATACCGACACCGGCATCACCAAGCTTCAGCGCACCGGCATCATCCTGTTCGCGATCGCCTCATTTTTCTTTTTTGTGGTCATGAAGCTGCCCGAAGCCCGGATTCAAAACCTGATTATCGCGCACATTCGCATCATCGCCCAGGAGCAGGGCTTTCTTTTCTCAGCCGAAAAGGTGCACGTTGGACTTCTTTTCGGCCCCTCGCTCAAGATGTACAACGTCGAGCTCAAATCGCTCGAAAATGAAAGCCAGGTCTTGAAGATCGCCTATCTCAAAGTACGGCCCCGTCTTTTGTCGCTGGTCAGCTCGGTCAAGAAAGTGGGGGTCACCGCCGAAATGCTGGACGGCGAACTTTCAGGTACGGTTGGCGGCTCGACGACCGGAAGCATGGCCGTCGACCTGAGCATCGACGCCATCGATCTGGGCGCCTCCCAGATCATGAAAAGGTTTCTGCCCGTCGAGGTTTCCGGAAAAATCAACGGCAGCATCCGACTCGACCTGGACTCCGAGAACACCGCCAAAAGCGAAGGCGCCATCAAGCTGTCAATCGACAAACTCGCAATGCCCCCACAAGCGGTTTCGGGATTCAATCTTCCGAAAATCAACATCAGCGAGTCCAAGATCAATCTGGGAATTTCAGGCGGACAGCTGACGATCACCCAGTTCGATCTGGGCAAGGATATCAAGACTGATGACCTCGTGGGCAAGCTGACAGGCAGCGGGGTTCTCAATAGGTATCTTGATCGCTCAACCATCAAAGCGACGGCGATTTTCAGCCTATCGCAAGGCGTTAAGACCAGTTTTCCACTGCTTAACGCGCTGCTGAGTTCGGCGCTCACCAGTGACGGAAAATACGCCTACAAGTTCAGCGGATCGCTCTCTGCACTCGACGCCCAGCCGGGCCAGTGATAAAAACCTTTCAATGGGGGTCTTTATCCTATGCGTCGCCTTCCAGCTTCACCCAGCCGTACCCAGTCAAATAATGAGTTTGAACCTGTCTTGCTGGAACAGTTCCAGGCGCTGACCGCGCACGTCAGCGCCGAAATGCGCGACAGCATGCACTATGCGCTGTTCTGCACCGAAGACCGGTACTGCGTCAGCGCGGCGTGGTTGGTCGCACCCCGCTTGAAAATTTCGACCGCGCGCCTCAAAAACGCGGCCTGCGCCGTCGAAACCCTGCGTTGCTCGCTCGCGCTCAAAACAGGTTCCAATTTCGGCTCCGGCAAATACGTCGAGCCGGCGATTGCCGAAGCAGCGGTATTTGGCCTGATGCCACTGGCCTTTGAGATGCTGCTTGCGGCAGACAGCGCGTTGTCCGATTCTGAACGGTGCGCGCTTGCCCGCCTGCTCGCACGAAGCGCCTCGCCAGTCGAGCTGCTCGAGGCCATTCACCGCGAAAACAAAATGTCGCGCGACGGATATCGGCATTCCTTTTCGCATCAGGAACTTCAAGAAGTGCGGCTGGCGAAAGTATCGCCGGCGTTTCAGGCTGCGGGCGAAATGTTGGCGTTGCTTTCAGGCGATGCCTCGAAGGCCCCCCTTGGCCCCTGGTTCAAGAAGCTGGGCCTGTTTGCCTTCTGGGTCGACGAATTTGAGTCCGAAGCCCGGTCGCCGCTGGCGTTGCGTTCGGTCATGAGCCTTCCGGAGTCGATGGATCTGGTCAAGAGCCTCGAGGCCGAGCTGCTCGAGCGCGCGCGCGAACTTGGCATTCGCGATGCCGCCCATGAGCTTATCGAGCCCCTGGCCGACGTTTTGAAAACGCGGTTGCAATGAAAGCCGACATTCTTTTTATCGGCGACCCCTGGGAAACGCTCGATCATGACCGCGACTCCACGTTGCATCTGGCGCGTGCCGCGCGCGACGGGTTCGGCGTGCGTTCGCATTGGGCGCTGCCCGAAAATGTTTTTCTGCAAAATGGCGTCCTCTATGCGC
>JACQAW010000466.1 GCA_016194725.1 Deltaproteobacteria bacterium | reverse complement strand
TGATGCTATCGCCAAGTTCAACGGCGCTGACTACGAAGGCCGTCCTATGACTGTTAACGAAGCCAAGCCAATGGCGCCTCGTGAAGGCGGCCGCGGTGGTTTCGGCGGCGGCGGCGGCGGTGGACGCGGTCGTTACTAAATTTTAGTACTAAAATTTGAAGCGCGGGCGCAGACAGTCGACTCAGGTCGAATATCGCTGCGCCCGCGTTTTTTTTCCAATTGTGGAGCTAAATGTCTAAAGACGATCTTATCCGCATCGAAGGCCGCGTTTCCGATTCCTCGGGTGGCGGCAATTATAAAGTGCTTCTTGAAAACGGCGTCGTGATTCTCGCAAAGCTTTGCGGAAAGATGAAGCGCTTCAAGATTCGCGTTATCGTGGGTGACCAGGTAACCGTGGGCGTAAGTCCCTACGACGCGTCACACGGCCTGATCATGCATCGCCAGAAACTCTAATGCAGCTCTAAAGCTCGTTCGCTCAGGTCAGCAGAAAGTTTTTCCAGCGCCGTGAGCGCTTCTTCTGATGGCCGAAACTCGGTTTCCGATTTCGGCGTGTGCGCCTTTACGATCGCCGAAATGCCAGCCTCGGCATTCGGGTATTTTCGGCGCAGAAAAAATACCTGCTGCTCCCACCGGTCGTGCAGGCGATTCGTCGGAGTGGTTTCTTCCTTGAACTTCTTCCGCTTTTGAAACATTCACAGCCTCCCTGTTCTGTGAACAGACTAGCCAAAGTTCAAACTTTTGTCTATTTTACTTGGGTTTACTTGGGTTTACTTGGGATCACCTGGACTGCCCGCGGCTCTTTTTCAGATAGGCAAGCCCTTCCTCGAGGCCGCTGATGGTCAGGCCGAACATGGGAAAAATACGGGCAATCGTCTCAGTTGTCGAACCCTCCCACAGCGGGGACTGGTCCGGGTTCAGCCAGATGGAGTCGGTGAAGTGGCGTCTTAATGTGACCAGCCATTGCAGGCCCGAGACGCGATCTTCCTCGGTCGTGGACCAGGCATCGCCCAGCAGCTCGTAGGGCGCCATCGAGGCGTCACCCACGAAGATGAGCTTATAGCGTGCATCGCATTCGCGGAGCAAATCGCGCACCAGCACGGCGTCGCTTAAGCCGTCGGTGCGGTACAGGCGGCCATAGACGCAGTTGTGAAAGTAATAGGTGCGCAGTTCTTTCCAGTGCGTGGCGCGTTTTGCCGCGCTGAACAGCTGTGACACCAGCGTCGCGAACGGATCCATGGAGCCGCCCGCGTCCATCATCAAGATTACGCGCGTGTTCGGGCGTCGCGGTTTGCGCAGCACCAGCTCCAGGTCGCCGAAGTTGCGAGCGGTGGCATCGACGGTTTTATCAAGATCCAGCTCGCTAAGGCAGCCGTCCCGGTCAAAGCTGCGCAACTTGCGCAGCGCCACCTCGAGCTGGCGCACGTCCAGGATCAGGTCGTTGCGGTATCCGCGGTAGCGACGCGCATCGGCGGTGCGCAGAATGCTGCGTCCGCCGCCCGGATTGGTCTGGGGGCCGCTGCGCAGGCTGATGCCAGAAGGGTGAAAGCCATTGGTGCCAAATGGCGACCGTCCACCCGTCCCAATCCAGTGCCCGCCGCCGTCGTGGCGGCCGGTCTGCTCACGCAGTCTTTCTTCGTACATGCGTTTGAGCTCGTCGAGGTCCAAATTCTTAAGACCGGCCTTTTCCTCGTCGGTCAGCTCGGGGCGGTCGCGCGGGTTCTGCAGCCACTCGAAAAGTTCGTCAGTCAGCTGTTTTGCGGCAAACGGCACGCCCTTGTACAAAAAACCAAAGACCTGATCGAAGTCGTCCAATCGCGACTCGTCGTGAATCAGCAGCGCGCGGGCGACGTAATAATACTGCTCAAGCGAGCTTTCGTGCAGGCCGCCGGCCAAGGCATGGGCCAGCGCCACGATTTCTTGCAGCCCCACGGGCACGCGGCGTTTGCGCAGCTCCAGAATCAGCGGAACGATCACGAGGTCGAGCCACGCTTGGGTTTACCCAGCCTGAGCGTTTCGCTGAACGTAACCTGGTCCTGCTCTTTTTTCAGCAAGGTGCCCAGAAACGGAAACTTCTGGTCGAGCTGCATGTCGCTGAGGGCGATGCCCGAAGCCTTGAGCACCGCGATCCAGTCGATGAGCTCGCTGGTCGAGGGTCGTTTGCGCAGGCGATCCATCTCACGAATGCGATAGAAGGTTTCGAGCGCGTGCTCGGAGAGTTGCTTTTCAAGCTTGGGGTGATGTACCGCGATAATGCGACTCATGAGCTCGGCGTCTGGAAAGTCGATGAAATGAAAAACGCACCGGCGCAGGAACGCGTCGGGCAGCTCTTTTTCGTTGTTGCTCGTGATGACCACGATAGGCCTCTGGGTGGCCACGACTTCTTCGCCGGTTTCGAGAATCTTGAAGCGCATGCGATCGAGCTCGTGCAGCAGATCATTTGGAAATTCGAGGTCGGCTTTGTCCACTTCGTCAATCAGCAGCACGACGCGCGAGGGCGCGGCGAACGCCTGGCCCAGCGGCCCCAGGCGAATGTAGCGTTTGATGTCCTTGGCGTCGCCGTCGCCGAAGCGCGAGTCGTACAGTCGCTGAACCGTGTCGTAAAG
>JACQAW010000465.1 GCA_016194725.1 Deltaproteobacteria bacterium | reverse complement strand
GGAACGTCCACCATGGCCCACTCGTGGAATCAAGGCAGCCAGGAGCTGCAGCACGCCGGCAAGAGCCATCATATACTGGACCGGCTTGGGCCGGGTGCCGGGCTTTGGGCTCTGCTCATGCTTGGTATTGCGATTGGCAGTATCCGGCTGGGCCGCGAGCTCTGGCAGCTGGTTCGTGAAATCAGGCGGGCCCAGCTGGTGCGCAGGGTGGGGCGGGTATCGATTCTGGCCGGTGATGGGCTGGGCGTGCCGTATTCCTGCTGGCTGCCGTTTCGCGCCTACGTGGTGCTGCCCGCATTCATGCTGGGCTCGCGCGACGATACCGGCATTGCGATTCGCCACGAGCTGCAGCATCACCGCCAGGGCGACACACTCTGGGTTTTTGCGATGGCCGCGCTCAAGATCACCTGTTTCTGGAATCCAGCCGCCCATGCATGGGCGCGGCTGTTCACCGGCATTCAGGAGTTTACCTGTGACGAGATTCTGATTGGCCGTCGGAAAGTCTTGCCACGGGCGTACGGCCGCTGCCTGCTACGGGTGGCGGAATTGGCCGTGGGTTCTCGTCGCCAGCTGGTCGGTACCACTGGAATGGCGGCGGGCGCTTCCGGCTCGTTTCTCAGAAGGAGAATCGAAATGATTCTGAATCAGAAAAGAAAGTCCTGGCAGTTCGTTCAGTTCAGTTTGGGTCTGGGTACCGTGGCGCTCTTGGCCGCGACTTCGTTCGTGGTGCGGGCGTCGGAAACGGGGTCGTTCGACCGCAGCTTCACGATGGCCGAGGCCAGGAACATGGCCGCGGCTGCCGCGTCGGGCAGTCAGATTCCCATTACGGTCAACGACCTGGTGCTCGTCGAGCTCAATCGCTACGTGGGCACGCCCGGTGGCCGTGCCTCGCTGCGCGAGGCGCTGACACGCATGCCGCAGTACAAGGCCATGATCGAGGGCAAGATCGCGGAATACGGCATGCCGGCAGAGCTGCTCAGCGTGCCGGTGCACGAGTCACGTTATGAAAATGCGACTTGGACGCCGGGTGCGGGGCTGTGGGGTTTCATTGCGCAAACCGCGCGCCACTATGACCTGGTCGTCAACGACCACGTCGATGAGCGCCTCGATGAGGTGAAGGAAACGGGCGCGGCCATGCGCTACTTCCGCGACCTTTACAATATTTTCCACGACTGGCGCCTGGCGCTCAAGGCTTATAACGAGGGCGAAAACAAGGTGGTCAGCCTCATTAAAAAATACGGCACGCGCGATCCCTGGGAGCTGGAGCATCTGGCTCAAAGCAAGGAACATTATTTGGCTGGGGTTACGGCAATCATCATACTGATGAAGAATCCTACCGTCTTGGATTAAGCTAGACCGAATGCGCCGGTTTGGGTTTAAGGTTTAGGTTCGGTACGGTTTAGGTTTTCGTTGAGTCCGGAAAACCGTACCGTACTCCTCCCGTAGGGGCGCGATGCGCATACCTTAAACCGAAACCCTAAACCCAAACCGAGCTTTCTCACCGCAAAAGCAGCTCTTTGACTTCATTCCGCATCCGTCCATCAATCCGATGCCCCGCGCCCTCGACCTCAATAAACCGTCCCGTAACCCCGCGCCCAACAAGCGCCGCATGCGACTTTTTCGCGTCCGCCACCGCCACCACGTCATCGGCCGTTCCGTGCACGGCATCCATGCGCGCAGGCAGAGCACCCGTGAGCTCCTCATCCAGGAACTCGCAGGCAATGCCAACGACCTGCCGCACATCGCTTAGTGTCTGCGCCACGAACGGCGCGAGATAACCGCCTTGGGAGAATCCAACGATGCGTTTGGGCAGTCCCTCGTATTTCAGCTGCGCGATGCCCGCGGTCAGAAACTCCAGGGCCAGCCTCATGTCGATGAAGTACTCCCTCGCCATCGGATCGTAGAGGTACCAGCTGTGCGTCATCACGTATCCCGTGTCGGTCTTGTGCGGAAGGGGAAAGGGCCCGTTGGGCGCAAGCACCACTGCGTCGGCTGGCAGCAGCGGCTCGAGCTTATCGAGAATGCGTTTGCCCGACTCGGCGAAGCCATGGAGCAGCAGTATCAGCTCGCGGGGCGCCCCGGATAGCGGGCGGCGGACATGAAAATCGAACGGCAGCGACGACGGCACCAGCAGGCGGCCCGAGTTTTCGCTTTCGAATTTTGTGTGTTTACGCATGCAGCTCCCGGCGTCTTGATCCACTGACGAAGTGGCTTGCCTTTATAGTACGACCGTAATATAAAAAAAGATATGGCACGCTACTCGTCTGAACACAAGGCGCAATCGCACGGAAAAATTCTGGCCGCCGCGGCACTTCTTTTTCGCAAGAACGGGTTCAGCACCACCGGCGTCGATGCCATCATGAGCCGGGCCGGCATGACCGCCGGCGCCTTTTACGCGCATTTTGATTCCAAGGCCGATCTGTTTTCGCAGGCCCTGGCGCGCGCCACCGCGGCCGGACGCTCGAGGCTGCTGGCGGGGCTTGACGAAGTGCCCAAACGGGAATGGTTTGCCGTGGTCGTGAAGCGATATCTGAGCGCGGTTCATCGCGACGATCTGGCCCAGGGCTGCGCAGTGCCGCCGCTCGTCAGCGAGCTGGCCCGCGCCGACCGGCCCGTGCGCAAGGTTTTCGATCGGTATGTCGAGGACCTCGTGGCCGCGTGGGCCAAGCGCACGCCGGGCACAGCGGAGTTCAGCGCCAGCGATCGGGCGCTCGCCACATTTTGTCTGATGGTCGGTGGAATTTCGCTCGCGCGAGCGGTGCATTCCAAAATATTATCTGATCGAATATTGAAAGCCTGCCGCAAGCTGGCTCTCGGAGGAGTTGAAAAGTGAATCCACAGCAAAATTCCCGAAAATCCAATGACGCCAAGGTGAAGTTGCAGAAGCCGGGCGCGGGACTGCCCTTCCTTGAGGGCCTCGTGGCAAAGTATTTCATCATGCCCGTCAAGTCGCGCCAGATGAGCTGGGACGAGTCGGACCAGCTGTTTTTGCGTGAGACGGATAAGATATTGAAGCTGGTTTCCAAGCTCGATACCGCAGCGCTCGAAACCCAGGTGCTGATCGGGCACATCGCTGGCATCGAGGACAGCTCGCGCTTCTGGTCGCCCGCCATGACCATGGAGCATTTGATGATCGTGGCGCCACACCTGTCGAGCATCATCGTCGAGCTCAGTCACGGGCGGGTGCCGCACGTAGTTGTGGATGTCGCCGCCGTAAAACCCAAAAGCGCGATTCCGGCGTCTGACGTGGCCAGGCTTTTCGAAGGCACGATGAAGGACGTGCACGAGCGCATCAAGACCGAGGTGGGCGACCGCGGCTCCAGCGCGCGGCTCCATCACCCCTGGTTCGGCAAAATCACCGCGCATCAGTGGCATTAGC
>JACQAW010000440.1 GCA_016194725.1 Deltaproteobacteria bacterium | reverse complement strand
TCTTATCGAAGTAGACCAGGCCAACGGCCACGGTAACGTTCTTGCCGGCAGCTGCGCTGAAAATTCTAAGGGGCACTGCGGCCGCCACCATGTTGCCGTAAGGAATCACCATGCGCTCTTTGGCTTCGTTATCGTGAAAAGCTTTCACGGCCTTGCTGGCAAAGACGCCCTGATCGGCATCGGAAATGGATTGATTGAGCAGGCGCCCCGGGGCCAGCACGCGTTGGTCCATGTCGATGATGTACGTCGACATGACGCCCGACTCCTTTTCGACATAACCGATGTCAATTTTGGCGTCCTGCTTGTCGAAGATGAAGCCGGCGTTGCGGTCAACCATCTGCCGCGCCAGCAGCAGCGCGCGACCGGCGGTTTCGTTGGTCAGCTTCTCGTCAACATGGTCCAGCACGGGGTAAACGGCGGCGATCGCGCCGGCTATGACCAGCAACCCGAACATGCCCCCCATCATCGCGTGCCATTCGTGCTTCTCGTTGAGGTTGTAGACGAAGTTGATGACGTTCTGCTCGAACAGGAACTTTACTTTCTCGACCAGGTTCTGGGGCGGAGCCGCCACGACGGGCACGCCCTGGCCCAGCGTGCCGCCGGCCTGGCCACCGGCCGGTCCCGAGGCGCCCATTCCAGGCAGGCCGCCGGGGTTCATCGGAATCACGTTGCTCGGCAGGGCTTTGGGCTTGGGCGGGTCAACCTTCACCAGCTCGAGCACGAACTCGCCCACGCTGACGCGATCGCCGGGCTTGATGATTTTGAGTTTGGTCAGAATACCGTTTACGAAAGTTCCGTTGGAGCTGCCCGCATCCTTTACCGTGACGCTCGAGTTGCTCACGACCAGTACGCAGTGTTTCTTGGATACCTTTTGCGACGTCAGCACCACGTCGTTGCCGTCCACGCGGCCCACCGAGGTTTCGCCGCCCTCGCGAAGCTGATACGACTTGCCTTTGGCCGGCCCGCCCACGACGGTCAGCTTAAACATAGAAGATCCCCTTCATTTAGTGCCGCCGCGCCATCTTTTGGAAGTTCCAGCACCGCTCTCGCTCCAAAAACAGGAAAGTCCACCCGCCAGGGCACCATGCCCCGCCGAATGGCTAAAACCCGATAGTTGCCCGCATCACGTGCCAGATAGGCCACGTCGATAGCAAAGCGCATGAAAAACGTGTGAATCGAATTACAAGGCTCGATCAGCAGGCCCGTCCCCGAGTCGAGGCCGGATTTGCCCATCAGTCCCTGGAAGCGGGTCAAAATAGAGTCCGCTACCTCACACGGATCGGCAAAAACGCGGCTGTCTTTTAATCTGGTCACCCGGTAGATTCTGGCGCTCCTCAAAATCCGCCCCCTCCGTCTTTCATCATGGCCAGCCCGAAGGGGCCGAAGATCGTCAACATAATTGCCGGTAAAATGAAGATGAACATTGGAATCATGATCTTTTGCGAAGCCTTGGCGCCTTCTTTTTCGCCGGCCAGAAAACGCTGGGTTCGAATCTGCTCGCTTTGCTGCCGCAACACCTTTCCGATCGAGGCGCCCATCTGGTCCGCCGAGATGAGAATGGCGACGAACGACGAAATTTCCTGCATATTGAGCCGTACGCCCATCTCTTGCAGAGCCTCGGCGCGGCTGGAGCCGATTTTGATTTCCTTTAGAACCTGCTCGAACTCGGAAACCAGCGGGCTGGGGCGGGCCTTTTCGACCACCTTGCCGATGGCGCCAAGAAAATCCAGACCCGCTTCGGTGGAAAGCGCGAGCAGGTCGACGATGAACGGCATGGCGCGAATCACCGCGCGCTGCCGCGTTTTGGCCGCACTGCTCATCATGAGATCGGGATAGTAAAAGCCCAGCACGCTGAACAGGGGCAGCATGTACCAGGGAATTCCGAAATCGCCGAAGTAGTTCACGCCGCCCACGAAAGCAGGCGCGCCGATAATCAGAAACAGCTTGAACGAAAAGAGCTCGTCGGGCGTGAACTCGTCATCCATGCCGGAGCCGATGAGTTTGCGCTTGAGGGTTTTGCGATAGGCATCGATTTTCAGGCCGCGCACGATGGGCACGACATAGCGCGAGAAAAACGGGCGCGAATATTTGATGACGGCGTTGCTCGCCTTGCGGTCTTCGGCCTCTTCACCCAGCAACTGCTTGGCCGAACGCTGCTCCTCTTGATGGAAGAACATGCGGGCCAGGATGTACACTCCCGCTCCGACAAAGGCACACGCGGCGTATAACGTAAGGGATTCCACTCTATTTACCCTCCTCTTCTATGATATGTTTCGGGTAATGAAGAGAGAGTCTCAAGCCGGCCGCGCCGCAGGCAGCAAAAAATTCCGGGCTATTGCACGAAATTCGGGCCGGGCAGGCAGTAACTTCCTAATGTTGGTCACCGATGCGGCTTTAAGGGCCCGTAAAGTGAATCTGCCCACCATGGCGGGCAGCCTGGCATTTACCACCGTGCTGTCGATCGCACCGCTGCTGGCGGTGCTGTTTTACGTCTTCAAGCTTTTCGGCGGCCTGAACTACGCGTACGCGAAGCTCATGCCTTTCATTCTGGACAACTTATCGGAAGGCAGCGGCGCTGCGGTTGAAGAGCATCTAGGCAATTTTATCCGCCAGGTGCATGCGAAGGCGGTGGGTTGGGTGGGCATTGCCGGGCTGCTCATCACCTCGACGCTCACCTATTTCAATATCGTTGCGGCATTTAACCGCATCTGGGAAGTCGATCGCCCGCGTTCGCTGCAGCATCGGCTGCTGCGAGGGCTCACCTTGCTGACTTTGGGCCCGATTTTGCTGACGGCCTCGATCGTCGTTACCGGCGCGGTCGCCGCTCGCATTCAGGCCGTGCCCTACAGCGCGCATCTGGTATCGTTGGCGCTGAGTACGGTGCTGTTTGCCATGATCTACACTTTAGTGCCCACGGTGAAGGTGCCAGCCCGGGTCATCGTCATGGGGTCGCTGCTTCCCGCTATTCTTTGGGAATCCGCCAAGATCGGCTATGCAATTTACACCCAGCGCATCCTGACCTACTCGGCTTTCTATGGCTCGTTTGCGGCCTTTCCATTATTTCTTCTCTGGATCTACATCGCCTGGTGCATTACCCTTTTCGGAGGCGTCTGGGTAAGAACGCTTCAAATCCACCATGAAACATTGAGCGGCAGGGCGCTCATTTCCCGAAGGAATCTATGATGTAGCCGCGCATACCCGCGATTTCAGCCCTGTTGATTACCGCAGCAACTCTGGTGCCCGCGACCTATGGGGCGGTAACCGCAAAAAAAACCCCGGCCGCACCCAGCGCAAAATCGGCTGGCGGCGAGCAGATCATCAATGACGCGTGGTATACGATGCAGGCGGGCAGCACGCCCTTCGGCTATTTTCACGAGGTCATCGAGATGCGCAACGGCCGGTACAGCTACCGCTATGCGATGACCAAGGTCGAAAACAACAATGTGTATGAGGAAAACATCGGCGCTCTTTCGCAGCCTGACCTGACGCCGATCGCCTTCAACCTGAACAAATCGGGCTCGGGCGCCACCGAAAGCACCAACGCCACCTATAGCGCCGGCAACGGCAGCGCCAGCTTCAAAATCGAGGTCACCGGAGCAAAGGCCGCGTCTTTTTCCCGGGGCTGCCCGAAGAACACCATTCTCGATGTTTTTTTTCCCGTCTGGATCAGGGATAACTGGAGCAAGATCAAGCCAGGCTATCGCGGCTGGGTGAACACGTTTGCCGAAGACCCCGAGCACTTCGATTTTCGCTCGCGAATGGTTCGCTTCGAGGTCAAAGGCCGCGACCCGCAGCTGGACTGCGTAAAGCTTTTCGTGCAGATGGATACCGTGAAAGGCGACTGGTGCATGACCCAGGCCGGCGTACTCGAAGACCTGAAAGTGGGCGGTTATCACGTGAAGCGCGCCAGCAGCGAAGATGAAGCCAAGCAGTTCCTGAACGGCATTCTGCCCAAGAAAAAATCCGGGAGCTGACGACACCATGGTCCGCTCGGCCGCGATCACGATTCTGGGCGTGACCTTGCTGGTTTTTCTCGTCTTGCGCGTCATTCCCGGCGATCCGGTGGATCTGATGTTGGGCGAATCGGCCGCGCCCGCAAGCCGCGCGGCGCTGCGCTCGAAGCTTGAGCTCGACCTGCCCCTGAGCCGCCAGCTTGTCCATTACGCCCGGCGCCTGGCGCACGGCGACCTGGGCATGTCGCTCACCCGGGGCAAACCCGTAACCCAGCTCATCGGCCAAACGATTCCCTGCACTTTGCTGCTCGCGTTTTCGGCCAGCGCGTTTGCAAACCTGCTCGGAATTCCCGCGGGGGTGCTTGCCGCCTATCGTCCACGCCGGCGCGTGGCGAAGTCGATATTCGCGGTGTCGATTCTTGCCTCGGCCTTGCCGGTATTCTGGCTGGGCCCGCTGCTGGTCATCGCGTTTTCGCTGCACTGGCCTTGGCTGCCTATTTCGGCGTTCGGCTCCTGGGGCGGGTTGATACTCCCTACAATTGCGATTGGCGTGGGCCTGGCGGCGCACATCAGTCAGACCACGCGAGCCGCGGTAATCGAGGTGCTGCATTCCGACTTTATCCGCACGGCTCGGGCAAAGGGAAACAGCGAAGCGCGCGTGCTTTTTCGACATGCCTTGCCCGTGGCCAGCCGTCCCCTGCTCACGGTATCGGCTCTGCAGTTCGGCCATCTGCTGGCCGGCGCCGTCATTGCAGAAACAGTTTTCGACTGGCCCGGGCTGGGCAAGCTGGCCTACGACGCGCTTATGCAACGCGACTATCCCACGATTCAAGGCACCGTGCTGGTCGTTACCCTGATCTATGTCGGCCTGAATATCCTGACCGATCTTTTGCTCGAGAGGCCGCGATGAAATACAAAACGAAACACAACCCACCGCTGCGACTCGGAGCCGCGTTGATTGGCCTGCTGGTGCTGGCCGCGGCAGCGGGCTCGGTGGTCAATGCGATTTCGCCAGCTACGGCGCAGAACCTTCCGGAAGCCTTGCATGGGCCTTCGCTCACACACTGGCTGGGCTGCGACGCGTTCGGCGCCGACCTGGCCTTGCAGCTTTTTTCCGGAGCGCGGCAGTCGCTGTTCATCGCGGCGGTGGTGACCACGCTGAATATGATTCTCGGCCTGATCATTGGCACTGCCGCCGCGTTGGCGCCCCGCATGGTTGCAACCGCGTTCACGCGTCTGATCGACTGCTTCATGGCTTTTCCCGGACTGCTGCTGGCCATTTTGCTGGGTTCGATCATGCCGCGGTCCGAGCATTCCATTATTCTGGCGCTCTGTCTGACCGGCTGGACCAGCCGCGCGCGCTATGTGCGGGCACTTGCACGCGGACTGGCGCACGAACCTTTCATCGAAGCCGCCACCGCCGGCGGCGCCAGCCGGCTGCGCATCGTGCGCAGACACCTCTGGCCCATGATGACCGGCCAGCTGCTGGTGCAGGCCGCGATGTCGATGGGATCGGTAGTCATCGCTGAAAGTAGTCTTTCGTTTCTGGGCCTGGGCGGGTCGATTGGCAACCCCAGCTGGGGCCACCTGATTGCCGAGGGCCGCGAGTATCTGGTAGAAGCGCCGCACCTTAGTATTTTTCCGGGACTGGCCTTCGTCTATGCGGTCATCGCGTTCAATCTTCTGGCAGAGGGGCTGCGGCAGCGACTGAACCCTTCCCAAGACGCCTAAGAACGATTAAACTGAAACGATATGAGCAAAGGCAAGGACGTCGCAAAACTTCTGGGACAGTGCTTTTTCGTCGGCTTCGAAGGGCTCGACCTGCCGCCGACCGTTCAGGCCTTTATACAGGAAAATTCAGTAGCCGGCGTCACGCTTTTTGCGAACAACTATGAAAGCCCGGCCCAGGTGGCCGAGCTGGTCAACAGCATTCAGGCGCTGCGTGGCGACGGTCCGCCGCTGGCCATTGCCGTGGACCACGAGGGTGGCAAGGTTCAACGTTTCCGAAAACATTTCACCAAATTTCCAGAAGCCCGCGTTATCGGCGACCAGGACTCCCCCAAGCTGGCCTACGAGTGCGCCGAGGTCATGGCCAAGGAGCTCAAGACGGTGGGCGTGAACCTGGTTTTCGCGCCGGTGGCCGACATCAACACCAATCCGGGCAATCCGGTCATCGGACATCGTGCTTATGGCGTCACCGAAGAGCGCGTTTCAAAAATGGTTTCAGCGTACGTGCGTGGGTTCATCACCAACGGCGTGCAATGCGTGGTGAAACATTTCCCGGGCCATGGCGACACCTCGCAGGACTCTCACTTTCACCTGCCCAAGATCAAAACGCCGCTGGCCACGATAATGGAGCGCGAGGTCAGGCCCTTCGTCAAAGCCTTCAAAGCACGCTGCGAGATGGTCATGACCGCGCACATCATGGTCGAGGCCATCGAGCCCAAACTGCCGGCCACGATGTCGCACCGGATCCTGAACGAAATTCTGCGCGACCAGCTGCGTTTTCGCGGCCTGATTATTTCTGACGATATGGAGATGAAAGCCATCGCCGACCATTTTGGCGAAACCGACGCGGGGCTCAAGGCCATTGAAGCGGGAGTGGACATTCTGCTTTACCATACCGAGCCGTTTCAAACGCGCGCCTTTGAGGGAATGCTGTCCAAGCTCACGACCCCCGAGGGAAAAAAAGCGCTGGCACGGCTCGAGGACTCCGCCAAACGCGTCACGGAATATCGCGCCCGCGTCTTTACGGGCTACAAGCCGGTGTACATTCCCGAGATCGCCTCGATCATCGGTTCGAAGGAACACCTTGATCTTGCCAAGCGCCTCGATAAGCTCGTCGCGCGCGCAGCGGCCGCGGCTACTTCGTAACCCCTGCCGCCCGAAGCAGATAGGGCTCGACGTCATTTTCGCGGTCCTTGTCGCCTTCGATGAGCGACGAGTATACCTCGTCGCGTGCCGGCGTTTCAAAATGAAAATGGTCGTGGTGCACGCCATTGAGCGTGGGGTCGAACACGATGAAGCCGGCATCGGTCAGGGCGTTGCGAATCAGAATTCCCATCTTCAGCTGCAGCGCGCGCTCGTCGCCAGCCGAAAAACCCTTGTCGCCGGGCATGCGCCCATGCTTTTTGCTCAGCTCCTCGGCGGCCTTGCGATAAAACCGCCCCACGCCCTCGCGCACGATTTTCTTGCCCTTGGTCAGCTCGTCTTCGCTCGAAATTTTTCCCGTGCGCTCGAGGTAATCGACAAGCGCGTCATAAAACGGCTGCAACTTGGGTTTGGGCTTGCGTTCGACGTACATATTGAACGACCAGTCCTTGCAGCCGACCTGAAAAGCCACCGAGGCCAGATCGCACGCCGTGCCACGGGCGTGGTCGCTGATGTGGCCCGAGCGCAGCATGCGATCTTCCGGGCTCATATAGGGAAGGTTTTTCACGTTCGGACCGGTTTCGAAGCGCTCAAAGCCGCAGCCTATCAGGCCCACGTCCTTGACCTTCATGCCGCTCGAGGCCTCGAGCAGCTTCACGAAACGCGCCAGGCTCGCGGGCACCCGCTCGTCGATGGGTTGCCCGGCAAACCGGTCCCCGGTTTTCGAAGTCACGCACGCCGAGCCCACCATGCGCCCTTTGTTATCGTCACATGCGCAGCCCGGCCAGTTGCCCATGACCGTGCGATTGGCCAGGCTCGAGCCTTGCCTGAAAGTGCAGATGAGCCGCTCGCGAATCAGGCCCGTGACGAAGTCGAAGCCGTTCATATCGCCGGGAACCGGCCGCATGTGCAGCTGGTCGCAGTCCTCGATTCCCGCGATAATCTGGCCCCAAAGTTCGCTGAGCAGCAGCTCCTGCGCGTCTTTACTCATTACGTCGTCGCGGTCTTTGACGCCACCTGGCTTGGACTGCAGTTGGATTCGGCGATAATATTCCGCGATTCTCCGCGAGGACTCGAGCAGTACCACGCTCGAGGTTAATCGATAAAGGTCGGGGTTTTGCTCCAACCTCATGCGGTCAAGCTGTTCATCGTTGGTATAGGTCGCGGCTGTCTTGATATCCGCAGCCGTGCTCTTATCGAGCAGGATCGTCACCTCGCCCGTCTTGGGGTCAAGGGCAACTCTTTTCTGGCGCGGTATCGCCGGCGGGTAGCCTTCATCGTCCGTCGCGCCCAGCACGAGCTCGCCGGTTTTTGCGATCGAGGTGCAGCTGGCCGACCCGATCAGGCCACACGCGCAGTTCTGCATATTGTTGGCGCAAGCTCGCATCGTATCCAGATCGACTTTGGTGCGCGCAAGTTTGGGTAAAGTGCAAATTCGGTTCGGCTTGTAATCGGTGTCGGTGCATTTGGGATCATCGGCTTTGCGTTCGGGCGTGCAAGCCTCGGGGGTCGCCTGGGCAAAAGCCGTCGGCGCGATGAAGATGGTAATCATGCAGATGCCAGTGCCAACGGCCCTGAGCATGGTTGCGGATGCCGTGATAAGAGTCCCCCGATTTCTAAGGATAAATTATCCGATCTTTTTAATCAATCTCTGGAGTCTGTACCAGTATCCCTTTGAAATACAATGCAATTTAGACGCCGCCTTAGACCCAAACTTCCGAAAGGGCGCAGTCTGTAACCCTTAAACTCCAGTCCATTCCACCTGAGTGCCGAAAACCCTGCGAAACGTGTCTGAGATCTCACCCAGGGTACAGCCGCTTTCCACCGCGGCTAAAATTCCGGGCATGCTGTTGCGGTCTTCCCTCGCTATTTTCTCAAGCTCACCCAGCACCTTGCAGGCGGCCACGCCGTCGCGCCGCGCGCGCAGAGCCACGACTTCGGCGGCACGCGCCTTTCCCAGCGCCTCAGACACACGAAGCAGCTGAGTTTTTTCCTGCGCGCTTTCGGTAAACTTGTTTACTCCCACGACCACGAACTTGCCGCTCTCAACGGCCCGCTGCTGAGCATAGGCCGAGCCTGAGATTTCACTCTGGATATAGCCGTTCTCGATGCAGGCCACGACTCCACCGCGGCGCTCAACCTGCGCGATGTATTCCATGACCTGTTTTTCAATCTCGTCGGTCAGGCTTTCGACGTAGTAGCTGCCCGCAAGCGGGTCGACCGTCTTGGTCACGCCGGTCTCAAAGGCCGCGATTTGCTGCGTGCGCAGCGCGATTCGCGCAGAACGCTCGGTGGGCAACGCCAGCGCCTCGTCGTAACCATTGGTGTGCAGGCTTTGGCAGCCGCCCAGCACGGCAGCCATAGCCTGATAAGCCACGCGCACGATATTGTTTTCGGGCTGCTGCGCGGTCAGCGTGCTGCCCGCCGTTTGCGCGTGAAAACGCAGGCGCATGCTGGCCGATTTTTTCGCGCCAAACCTTTCTTTCAGGTAACGGGCCCAGATTCGGCGGGCCGCCCTGAACTTGGCCACCTCTTCCAGAAACTCGTTGTGCACGTTCCAGAAAAAGCTGAGCCGGGGCGCAAACTCGTCGATGTCCAAGCCACGCTTGAGCGCCGTTTCGACGTAGCACAGGCCGTTGGCCAGGGTAAAGGCGACTTCCTGCGTAGCCGTCGAGCCGGCTTCGCGAATATGATAGCCGCTGATCGAAATCGGATTCCACTTGGGCAGCTCGCGCGCGCAGTACTCGATCACGTCGGTGGTCAACTTCAGCGAGGCTTTCGGCGGATAGATGTAATTTCCACGCGCGCCAAACTCCTTCAAGAGATCGTTCTGCACGGTACCCGCCAGCTCGGTCAATTTGGCGCCCTGCTCTTTCGCGACGGCGACGTAGAGTGCGAGCAAAATTCCGGCGGTGGCATTGATGGTCATCGACGTGCTGACTTTTTCGAGCTGAATGCCGTCGAAAAGCACGCGCATGTCCTCGACTGACGCTATGGATACGCCCACCTTGCCCACTTCGCCCAAGCTGCGTTTGTTGTCGGGGTCCAGACCCAGCTGCGTGGGCAGGTCAAAAGCCACGCTCAAGCCGGTCTGCCCATTGGCCAGCAGATATTTGTAGCGCTCATTGGACTCGCGCGCCGAGCCAAAACCGGCGTACTGGCGCATGGTCCAAAGCCTGCCGCGATACATGTCGGGCTGCACGCCGCGCGTGAAGGGGTACTCGCCGGGCTTGCCCAGCTTTTCGCTCAGGCCCTCGGGCACACGGTCGTAAAGCGCTTCAACCGGAATTCCGGAGTTGGTTTCAATCACGACTTGCCGCCATCGGGCTTGCCCAGCTTCACGAGTAAATCGCCTGTCTGAATGCTCTGGCCCGGCTGCACGCCAATCTCGTCGACGCGTCCGGTTTGCGGACAGCGAATCTCGTTTTCCATTTTCATGGCTTCGATGATCAGCATGGGCTGGCCCGCTTCGATCAGGTCGCCCACCTTGCACAGTATTTTCAGAACCTTGCCGGGCATGGAGCTCTTGACTGATTTAACGCCCGAGCTGGCGCCGCCCGCCGCCTCCGACGTTGCGCCGCGCGAGGGCAGCAGACGCAGATTTCCCAGCTGCGTGGCAATGACGAAAACACCGTCGGTGTTTTGCCGATACGCCGGAAAAACCAGGCGGCTGCCTTCGGGCTGCGGCAGCCCTACTTCAAGCACACCGTTGGAAAAATTCACGCGCGCGCCTTTCAATAGAGCCTTGTTTTCAGCGCCTTTTTCGTCGAGCAGCACGAGCTCCCAGTCACCGACCGCGCCGTTCGCGACATCTTCAAGCGTTGCCAGCCTGGCTTCGGTTTCGGGCGAGGCAATAGTGTATTTCATGACAGCTCCCCTCTCAGCTGCCCGCGCCGGCTGGCCTGCTCCCAGGCCGACAGCGCCGTGCCGCCACTGGTGGCAAGCAGGGCGGGCATGCGCAGCGATTCCACCGCGCCCAGCACCGCCGCCGGCATCAGTCGCGCAAGCTCGGCGTTGTACAGCCGTTTGAGCTCGTCGCGGTTTTTTTCCAGATACGGAGTACCGTAATTGCCGTCCTTGAAATTCTTCTCGCGCGTAATGGCCCAGAACAGCCCCTGGTTGTTCTGTACGCCCAGAATGCGCAGCTCATCAAGCGCGCCTCGCAGCCGCTCCACGCTCTCTTCGCGCGTCGCGCCCCACACCGAAAGTTTCATGAGCGTGGGGTCATATTCCGTGGGTACATCATATCCGCCATAGATGGACGAGTCGACCCGCACGAAGGGCCCGACCGGCAGCTGCAGCGCATGCACGCGACCGCCCGTGGGCAGATAGTCAAACGGTGTTTCAGCATAAACGCGAACCTCAATCGAGTGACCGCGCTGCGCATCGACAAGCGCACCGGTTTTCAGCCGCTCGCCGTCGGCCACGCGAATCTGGCGTTCGACCAGGTCCAGGCCAGTCACCCACTCGGTTACCGGGTGCTCGACTTGCAGGCGGGTGTTCATCTCGAGAAAATAAAATCCGCCTTCGTCGTCGCCCAGAAACTCGAGCGTGCCGGCGTTGGCGTACTTCATCCTTTCGACGACTTGCGTGGCCACGTCCAATATTTTGGTCTTCGATTTGGAATGCCGGCTCAGCAGTGGCGCAGGACTTTCCTCGACCAGCTTTTGATGGCGCCGTTGAATCGAGCACTCGCGGTCAAAAACGTGACCGCCGCCGCCCTGGCCGTCGCCCACCACCTGCACCTCGATGTGGTGCGGGTTTTCGAGATATTTTTCGATGTAGACCGTGCCGTCGCCGAAATAACTTTTCGCTTCGCGTGCGGCGCCCTCAAGCGCTGCTTGCAGCTCGCCAGCCTTGCGCACGATGCGCATGCCCTTGCCGCCACCGCCGGCTGAAGCTTTCAGCAGCACCGGATAACCGATGCGATCCGCTGCCGCCTTGGCGTCTGAAAAATCTTTTACTCCGCCTTCGGTGCCGGGCAATAGCGGCACGCCCATCAGCTTCATCAGGCGTTTGGCTTCGAGTTTGTCGCCCATCGAACGAATACTGTCGGCATGTGGACCGACAAAAATGGCGCCAGCCGTTTTCACGGCTTCGGCAAACGCGGCGCGCTCGGATAAAAACCCGTAACCGGGATGCACCGCCTGCGC
>JACQAW010000071.1 GCA_016194725.1 Deltaproteobacteria bacterium | reverse complement strand
GCCCGTCGTCATTTTTATTCCGCTGCATTTCCGGGCGCACAAGCGAGTCGACGTCATTTTGCACCTGCACGGGTGGGTCGAGGACGGCGAAACGATCGACGACACAATCAGGAAATTCAAGTTTGCCGAAGTCCTGGGCGACTCGCGCCGCAATGCCATTCTGGTCGTGCCCCGCAGCAGCGGCCACTGCGAAACGTTTAAAAAACAGCTCACCCATTTTCACGTCTTCAACAACTTCATGGACCATGTGCTGCGCCTGTTGGTCGATGTCCGGCTTGCCGAAAGCCTGGAACTGGGCGACCTGACGCTGACCGGCCATAGCGGCTCCTATTCCACTCTGGAAGCCATAGTGTCGCACAAATGCGAATCGGCCCCCCGTTCTGGGTGCTACGCCGGCCACGTCAAAGAGCTCTTCCTTTTTGACTGCCTGTATGACTCAGGCGAGGGCTTCGTGAAGTTCGCGAAAGAGTCACCGCCTTTCCGATTTGCGAGCGTTTTCATTCCGCTCAAGAAGAAAAACGGCGACTGGAAGTGGACCGCGGCGGGCAATCATGCGCTCTGGAGCGCGCTCAACCCGAACGCCGACGACTCCACCTTCCTGGCCTCGACTCTCGCACCAGACACGTCACCGGAGCAGATTGCCCAGGCTGCGGCCAAGGGTCCGACGTTCATGCAGTCCGACGTGGGACATGACATGACGTTTAACAAATATTTTCCGCGCCTGCTGCGCGCAGTACACCACCAAGGCGCCAAGTGATGGGATCGGTTCTTTTCGCCACGCTGCTGCTGGTGCTGCCGCCCACGACCCAGCACCGCTGGGCGCTGGTAGAAGTGCGTGGCACGGGCGTGAAGTACTGGCAGGCGCTTGCCGAAAAATCGGTGTTCGAACCAGGTGCCGAGCAGCAGCGCCAGGCCGAGCTGCTGCGCCGCACGCTGGATGTTGATCGCCGCGAAGCCAATGGCGCCGGCTGCGCCGCGGGCATGGTGCGGGTTGCTGGCAAAATGCAGAATGCCGCTGAAACCATCGCCCGTCAAAACGGCGCCTGTCTGGACGCTGGCTGGAACCCCAAATTTCTTTGCACCAAATTTGACGCCGCCAAGCTGGCAGGCCCGACCCAGCGCCAAAAGGCGCTGGATTACTGCATCGATCGTTACGAGTTCCCGAACATTCCCGGCGAGTACCCCGGCGTGCTGCTTTCGTTTACCGACGGTGAGCGAATTTGCGAGGCCGAAGGCAAGCACCTCTGCAATGAAGACGAGTGGACCTTTGCCTGTGAGGGCCCCGCGGCGCTGCCCTACCCCTATGGTTACGCGCGCTACCTCGACCCGCGCTCGCACTTTCCCGACCGCATAATCGCCGGCGAGGGCTGCAACATCGACGTCATTCGCCACCGCGTGAACTTCGACCCGCGGCGCATGTTGCGCAATCGGGCGTCGCCCGATGCTGCGGTTGAAATCGACAAGCTTTGGGCCGGTACCAAAAGCGGCGAGCGCGCTGCGTGCGTCAGCCCCTTCAGGGTTTATGACATCACAGGCAACGTCGAGGAATGGACCAGCCGTTCCGAAGCAAACCACCGCTCCGTGCTCAAAGGCGGCTACTGGAGCCCGGTTGAAAGCCGATGCCAGCCCGCCAATACCGCGCATGGCCCATCGCATGCCTACTATCAAACCGGCTTTCGATGCTGCGCTCGCGCCGGTAATATGTAAAACTCCAGTTCATGCGCAAAGCCGGCTATGTCCTGCTCGGAGCCTTCGTCGCCTCGATTTCAATATTCTTCTGGATGAAGAACGTGGGCACCGGTCAACGGGCCCGCATCGAAGAGTATCTGAAGCTTGGCGACGACGAGCTGCTCACCCACTCGTCCGAGATTCAGCAGCTTGATGGTCTCGAAGGCAAAATCATGCTGGCGCTTCTGGCGTGCGTGGGCCTGCGCGGTCATTCGGCCGAAGCCTTGCCCACACCGATTCCCGAGGTCAAACGCCCGGCCCGCCCGCCCGAAGTCGCTCCCTCGGGCCCGACTGGCCCAAGTGCCCTTTCCCCGGCACCGGCCGCGAGCTCGAATGCGACGCCGTTTTTCTGCAAGAAGGTGCATGGCAAGCCCAACCGGGCCGAAGAGCTGAACTGGGACAAGGTTTTTCCATTCGACAATGGCACCCAACCCACGACCTCGGACTTTGGCGTGCTCGACAACGAGTATGACGCGAACGCAGTTCTGGAGGCCCGTATATGCGAAAATCCGAGCCTTTGGCAGGTGACGGCTGCACGGCGCGACGAAAGCGCATTCTTCAGGCAGATCCACGGTAAAATTTTCGAAGGCCAGCTGCAGCTGCTGGACCCGCACAGCCGGCAGAACATCCGCGTGCACTTTCATTCCAACCCAAATGCGCGCGACATTGACCGGGAGTACCTGTCGATTTACCGTGGAAGCGGCTTGACGCCGGAAGAGCTGTTGGAAAATCGGTATTTCAGCTATGCCAAGACTCATGCGGCCTGGCGCTACAATCCGTGTTTTCGCAGCGTCGCGCTGGTCAATGACTACTGCCCCTGGGGCGACCTTTACGACCGCGAATACAAGGACCTGTTTTATGTCAGCTCAAGCCGCGAGCTCATCGGCAACATCTACTGCCGCAAGCGCGCCGACCATTCCTGGGCCCGCATGGGCAAGTTTGCGCTAAGGCAAACAGCCTCAGAACAGCATCGCGACAACTGATTGAAGCGGGGTACTAGTGTGACGAGGCCGCGGCTCCTGCCGTGTCGACCACCTGCTTGTTTTCGATAAGCCAGCGCGCCACTGCATGGGGCATGTCTTCGAGCTTGAAGCGTTCCATCGGATTTCCATCCAGCGCCTTGGCGTAGAAGTCCTGCACCTTTTTCTTGGCGCGGGCACTTTCGTAAAGACCCCAGTCTGACGTTTCGCTGCGATCGCCGCGCAGCAATCCCGCTGCCGCCACGCGCACATCCAGGGGAAACGTGAACTTCGGCAGCGTGATGGTGACCTTCTTCGTGGGCGCTGGCGCCGGTGCAGTCACCAGGGCAGCTGGCGTGGAATCTTTTGGCGCATCACTGCCCACCATCGATGCCGGCCCCGTGAATTTGGCTACGGTTGGCACGTTCAGCACGTCCACTTCAACAACCAGGTCTTTGCCTTCTTCGACGGCAAAGGCATAGTCGTAGAGTTTCTTTTCGAGCACCGCCGCGAACTTATAGTTGAGTTCGTTTTCCGAAAGCTTGGCCGAGCCGTCGCCTGACATTCCCAGCTTCGGCGCAAAACCCTTGGCCTGCGCGGGGCTGCCGCCGCTGGCGGCGTAAAGGTCAGCCTTTGCCAGCGCCACGCCCAGCTTGTCGAAAAATCCGCGGGCTATCGCCTTCATCGTCGCGACTTCCTGCGCGCTGAACTCGTACTTCGTGCCGTTGGGCGCGGTGCCCGCGGCATATTGCCCGCTATTGAGCAGTGCCACGAACTTATCAAACGCTTTCGCAGGATAATCGGCCGGTACCGCGCCGAACAGTTTATCCAGTCCACCCAGCTTTTCAATTTCAACTGCCACGAAAGCAGCTTCTGCCTTCTGCACGTCGTCGTTATTGCCGCTATTGATGTACGGATAAGCGCGGCGGATTTTCAAAAATTTCGCCTTCGAAGTCAGCAGATCGTAAAGCGCGCCGCGACCCGCCAGCAGTGAGGCGGCATAGGCTTCGGCGGGAATCCCCAGCTTTTCAACGGCGATGGGGTCGGCACCCGGACCTGGCGATTTGCTGTAACGCACGAAACGCTCCAGCAGCACGAACGGCAAATTGTTCATGGCCTGCTCGACCTGCCATTGCGCGAACTCAACCGTGGACGCGCCCGTGTCGAAACGCTGGCAGTCCACATATCTTCCAACCGCCGAGTCGGTGCAAAACACCGGCACGTCTTCGAGCTTGTAGGTCTTCTTCTTGTACAAAATTTCGATGGCCTTGGTGTCGTATGCCATGGCTGCGCCCTGGTGGGCGACCTGGTCGCCAAACATGATGCTTTCTTCGAACGGCATATAATCCATCACGCTGCTCGACACCACGGTATCCTTGGGCGTGGCGCCGTCTCGAACATACGACTCAACCAGGTCCTTGCGCTGCGCCAACGAGTAGTTGGCGGCAAGCGAGCCCGCGAAATTGTGACGCAGCCCCAGCGTATGACCAACCTCATGCGCGGTTACCTGGCGCACGTAATCCTGGGCGGCCTTCAAAGCCTTGGCTTCGCCCGCCTCTGAGGCAAGAAGGCCGCGAATCGCGTCGGCCGAGGGCGCCAGTGCTTCTTCGAGGTCGTAATCACAGAGGTGCGAGCTCTCAAATCCCGCCAACGAAACCGCGCGGCGCTTTTGAGCAACGCGGCTGCGATCTTTGCCCAGGTACGCGAAGGCACTGGTAAGATAAATTTGGGAATGCAGAATTTCGCCGCTGCGCGGGTCCATCTGGGCATCGGCATAAGCGAAACCAGCTGTGTCGTAAGGCACCCACTGCACGATGTTGTAGTTGATGTCCGGCGCAGTCACGCCAGCCGGAGCTTCAAGCACCTGCACGCGCTCTTCGCCAAAAACCTTGTTCCAATACAAGATGCCGTCTTTGACGGCCTGCTTGAAATCATTAGGAGTATTGGACGATACCGCGTAGATGATGGGCGCTTTGGCATTATAACGAGTGGATCGAATTACGGTGCTGCCCTCGAGCGTAAGCTGCGGCGTAACAGAAAAAAAGCCGGCCACGTCCTGATTCACCGAGCGCACCGGCTCGAAATCGGCGCTGGGAGCGTAAGGGCTGAGGTAATAGCGCACGTCCACCGTCTGGCTGTCTTCGTTATTGGCGGCGCCACCAAGCTGGGCGATCTGGCGAATCATGAGCTGGTTGCGATCATTGAGCTCGGCGCTTTCGATATAGCTGAAGCGGACTTTCTCCGAGGTCATCGCGGTCGGGTGCTGCGTGCCGTTGAAGTCGGCCGCATACCATTCGTCGCTGACAAAAATATTGCTCATGCCAGCATTGAAATCAAAAGTGATGGTGGTCTCGGTCTCATCGAGAATGGGAAACTCGGCCAGCAGAAGCGTCATGGGCAGG
>JACQAW010000439.1 GCA_016194725.1 Deltaproteobacteria bacterium | reverse complement strand
GCAACCCTGCTCATGCAGCAAAGTCAGCAGGCGTGCGCGCGAAATTTTAAACAGCCTGGAAGCGAACATGCGGCCCCTGTTCAATGCGGCGCCCCTGGTACCAAGCTTGCTTAGAAACGGCAGGGGGTAATGAAATTATGCTACGTGCGGCGATTTTATTTTTCATAATTGCTCTGGTTGCGATGGTCTTTGGTGCCAATAACATCGCGGGGGTTTCGGCTGAGCTCGGCAAAACTTTGCTTTACGTATTTCTGGCGCTTGCCGTCATCAGCTTCGTGGTCTCGCTGGCTACAGGCAGGCGCTCAGGACCGCCCCTGGGTTAGTATTACCTTAAGCATACGCGGCCGCAAGGCTTTGAAAATGCCGCCCGCTGGGGTATATCATCGAGCTTGAAGCCCACAAGAACCCTCATTCGAAATACGCGCTGCCGGGATGTACTGGTGGTCGACCAGGATGCCCTCTTCAAGGCGGAAGAGCGAAAATGCCGACGCGAACAAGCGCGTCTGGATTCGCTGCGCCGCGAGCTTGAGGAATACGAGCAGCTGGACCAGCCCGCTTTCGTAAGCTGGCTTTACACCACCTTCGCGCTCGAGCTGACCACGCTGCGCGAGCAGCGCGCCGTGCTGACCCGGGCCTTTAGCGTGCTGCATGCGGTGGAGCGCGAAGTCGAAGCGCGCGGCACCAGCTATGACCGAGCCTTTGAGCGCGTGGCCAAGCGACAGGCTCCCCCACCCGTTTTTGAAAACAATTTTGAAAATCGCCCCGAACGCGACGCACCGTCGCCTCCCAAAGCAAAACCAGCCAGCGGCAGCATCAAAGAATGCTACCGCGAGCTGGTGCGCAAGCTGCATCCCGATCTGAATTCCAACCTGACCACCCAGCAGCGCGAGCTCTGGCACGAGGTGCAGCAGGCTTATCACGACCGCGACCTGCCCCGGCTGGAGCAGCTGGCCACGATGGCCGGCGTTTTGGACGAAAGCCCCGCGAGGCTTGCCTCGCTTTCTGATCTCAGGAAAGTGCTGCGCACCCTGAGACAAGCGACTGGTGAGCTCACCCGGGCTCTTCGCGAAGCCAAACAGGAACCCGAGTGGCATTTTCGCGAGGCTCTGAAATCGCCAGCGCGCCTGCAACGCCTGCACACCCTCATGGCCGTTGAAATCGCCAACGACCTGGGCGAAGTCGAAACGGGAATTACCGAGCTTGAAGGCCTGTTCGCGGGCTGGCACCAGGAGCGGGCCGCGGCAAACCATCACCCTCGCAAGGTGCGGCCCGGAAAACACCGCCCCGGCAAACAACGTTCGCGTGGGCGTGGACGGGGCTGATGAGCTTTAGTAGGGTGCCAGCATGGTGTTAATCATAGGAAGTGGCTTTGCAGGCATCGGCATGGGCATAAGATTAAAGAGAGCCGGTATCAAAAACTTCGTGATTCTGGAACGTGCGGCAAGCGTGGGCGGCACGTGGCGTGAAAACACGTATCCGGGAATGGCCTGCGACGTCGAATCGCACCTGTACTCGTTTTCCTTTGAGCCGAACCCGAACTGGACGCGCGCCTTCGCGCCTCAACGTGAAATTCTGGCTTACATCAACCACTGCGCCGATAAATATGGAATTCGCGCCCATATCCGTTTCAACACTGCGGCAACTGGCGCCACCTTTGATGAAAAAAGCGGAGTGTGGCGGGTACAAACCAGCACCGGCGAAACCTTCGAGGCACAAGTCGTGATTTCGGCATCGGGCCATGCGCTGAGCCGGCCCATCTACCCCGACATTCCGGGGCGCGATTCGTTCACGGGGCAATCCATGCATTCCGGAAAATGGAATCATGATTACGCGCTTGAAGGAAAAACCGTGGCCGTGATCGGCACGGGCGCAAGCTCGATTCAAATCGTGCCTGCCATCGCCTCCAAGGTCGACCGCCTGCTCGTGTTTCAGCGAACCGCGCCGTGGATCCTGCCCAAACCCGACCCCAAGTTCACGCCAAGGCAAAAAGCGGCATTTCGACGCTTCCCCCGCCTGCAGCTGCTGGCCCGCAATTTCATCTACTGGAAGCGCGAACTGCTGGCATCGGGCTTCGTGCTCAATGCGAGCATTCTCAAGCTTGGCAGCAAAATGGCGATGCGGCACATGCAAGCCGCCGTGCGCGACCCGGTCCTGCGCGAAAAACTCACGCCCAACTACACCATGGGTTGCAAGCGCATTCTGCCCTCGAATGACTACTATCCCGCCATCGCGCGCGAAAATGTTCGGCTCGTCACCAATGGCATCAGCGAAATTCACCCTCACGCGGTGGTCACGCGCGACGGAAAAGAGCATCGGGTGGACGCGATCATTTACGCCACCGGCTTTGAGGCTGCCGAAGCCAAACCCGCCTTTCCCATCGTGGGCCGTAACGGGCGCGACCTGGCCGACGCCTGGAAAAACGGAATCAAAGCTTATAAAGGGACCACGGTATCGGGTTTTCCGAATTTTTTTCTCATCATCGGGCCCAACTGCGGCCTTGGTCATTCGTCGATGATTCTAATGATGGAGTCCCAGTTCTCGTACATCCTTGGGGCAATAAAGACGCTGCGCCGAAGGAAACTGAAATACCTCGATGTGCGCAGTGAGGTCGAAGCCCATTACAACGACCGTCTTCAGGCACGCCTGGCCAAATCGGTGTGGAACACCGGCGGCTGCAACAGCTGGTACCTGACCAGGGGCGGAAAAAACACCACCGCCTGGCCCGGCTTCACGTTCGAGTATCGGTTGCGCACGCGCCATTTCGACGCCGGCAGCTACGAGCAGTTTTAATGGTCTAGAATCCAGTCCTGAATTTTCTGCACGGCTTCGGCCTGAGTCATCGTGCCGTTTTTCATGGCCTCGTAAACCTCTTCCTCAACCTTGTCTTTCTCGTGGGCTTCGGCCAGCGGCTGAGGCCAGATATTGCCAATATCGCTGGCGCCGCCAGCGGCCAGCGGAATCAGGTGGTCGAACTCATATTTGGGCCACTCCGACTGCGGAATGCCGCCATAGGCCGCAGCCACTTTCAGCTTTTCCTCGTGCGGCACATTGCGTTTGCAGTAAGGAATCTGCTCGGCGTAACGATATTCGACGAAGTCCTTGTTGTCCTCGGTGCAAAGCACGCCCGGTGTAAGTTGGGAATCGGGCCGGGTGGCGTGAGCGGAAACGGAACCGAAGAGTAGTGCAGCTGCGAGAAGTAATGCTTGGCCAGGTTTCATGTGAGTTCCTTCCAAGAAAAAGTCGTGGTCGCAAAAAACTTCATCACATTCAGCAACTCCCGTGCCGACGGCGATTCACGAACAGATTCCCAAATGTACGTGCGCCCCTGCGATGACTCGCAGAATCAAAACGAGTATTTTTTCCACGCTCGTGGTGGGGCCACGGCGAAGTGGCACCGATTCTGTGCAGAGCATCCGTGGCTTTCATCACACGCAAACCCTGGTCGCACGTGTCTAACTCTGCACCGGTGTCCAAAACTTTCCGATGATCTGCGCGGTAAGGCAATGTCCCAAATTTAGTCTTCCCAACAGAAGACCCCCCAGAAATCGCCTGAAGCCTCAAGTACCTGCATTACTGATGGATTTCAAGCACCTGAGCTCCCTTTGGCACCGTTATCGCAACTACCCCCTCAAAGGGGAAAGTCATGAAACACATCAATCAAATCGTTAGCTCGTTTTTTCTCGTGGGTCTGGCCTTTGGCTCAATCACTGGCGCGCATGCAGACGGCATGCGTCTCGGCGTCGTCCTCGGGCTCGGTGACCAGATCCAGATCAACACGGCCGCAGGTCCCATGCCGGTAAGCTGCGTGGCTCAGCCCGCGCAGCTGCCCGTCCTGACGACGCCTCTGTGCACGATACGAACTTACGAATCCGGAAATGGCACGGCCTATGAGGTAGTCAGCGCGACACCCGTCGGTCCCGGTAGTTTCAGGTCAGCGCCGCTGGAACGTGATTTCGAAAAGCTCGAGCAGGCCACGCAACGGACGCGGCAGCTTGCCGCTCAAGGCATCTGCACGATGGGCATAGCTCTCAGCTGCAGCGTCGAGTTCAGCCAAACGGCGCCCGGCAACGCAGGCGAAGGCGGCTATCAGGTCGTGTACTACGATATCCGGCCTGACGGAACTCAGACCCGCCACGTGAAGTTCAACGCTGAGGGATCACGCATCGAGTACGCGCAACGGGGCCTCAAGTTGCTTCAGGATGTCGGCGTCTGCGCCGGCCCCAAATATCCGGTGCCGGTATATCTTCAAGGGATTTCGGCTGCTCAGCCGGTACCGGCCGCAGCTGCTCCGGCGTATCCCATGCCCTCGCTCGGAAATCCCGGCCGTGTGGTCGCCAACTGAGCGCCGTTCGAACGCATAGGTCGCATTCACTTGGAGGAAAAAGAAGGTACGGCGCCGTGGGGATGTTCCGCGATCATCTGACACGCAAAGGGGTCTGACTGCTTCTTGCCATCCCCGTCGCCGAAGCAGCAGAACTCCGCGTTGTAGACGAAGTCGGTGCCTGCTTTTTGCGCCTGCTCGCTATGCTTGTATCCAAGCATGTGGAGCATCTCGTGGAAAAGCGTCGCCTGGCGCTCCAGCGGAGTTTTCTTTCTCAGGTTCGAGACGTTCAGGATCATGCCCGGAGCGGCTATGCGGGAATTTTTAGGATCAGCGCACGGCGCGGCGATCGCGTTGAGCGACCCACCCGCCAGCTTGATAGTCAGGTCGTCGATGAGCGGTTTTGCCGCGCCTTTGTCTCCCGGGTAATCGCACATATAGGTAAAAGGATGCCAGAAGTTGTCGGGGTCGAAGTAGGCAAGAAGCCGCGCCACCTCGCCACGGATTCTGCCGGTCTCGGGGCCTTTGAACTTCTTGCCGATATTCGCGAGACAGCGCAAACCGCGGTCCAGTGCCGTCGAGGCTTCTTTGGCAAGGTTGTCATCGCCCTTCGGTTTACCCGGCGGGTAACCGTCGCAGTCGCGCGCCAGCGCGTTTGAGCCGAGGTTAGTGAGGCCCCAGATACTGAGGTTCGGCTTAAGTTTGACGAGCAGGCCACCCTTGAGAAGTTTGTCGAGCTCATTCGTGGCGATCGGGTCGGGCTTCCAGCACCTGTCGCCTGAACCGGAAAAAAAGGCGTCGGGAGAGACCTGCTCGCGCTTGCCGTCTTTCTCGAGAAGGTAGCCCAAGCCCACAGATGGATCAGGCGTCAGGCGCTCGCGCGAGACAAGTTTTCCGTCCTTAAAGGTTTCGACGGTAAAACCCCTGGGCGCGCTCGTTTCGCGAAGGACGAGCTTTCCGGACTCGTCATAGCTCTCAACGACTTGTTCGTCGCGGTCGACTTCGTACCAGAAGCGGGTCTTCGCCCCCGATTCCATGTCGATGTATTCGATGGCACGGTTTCTGTTTCCAACCGTCACCGAACTGCGCTGAAAAGCGAGCGCCTCGGGCGTCGGCACCTCAAAATCCGCGCTGGCCGCTGAACCGGCGATAAATGCCATGACCATGTATGCGGATGCCCCCATCGCGCCCCCCAATTCTCGATTATACCACGTATTCCGATGTACTCGAAATCCGGCGCTGCCGAAAATCAAGCAGCGGGCTACTTTCGGACCTCGAACATCCTGGGCGAAATGCCGGGGTCGTTTCCAGCTCGCTCAACGCTTCGGCGGCCAGCTGTTCGTTTTTGATCTGGGACGGATGAAACCCCGGCTTGAGGTAGGCGAAGAACGCGCCCCCCATTGTTCCGTGGGCCAAAAACTCGGTATACAGCCGTTTGAAATCTTCCCATTTTACGTGCGCCTCGGGATCTTGCTGGAACAGGTACACCGTTCCGGCCGCCCAAAACGCGGTCAGCGAGACGCTAGCCAGCAGCAGCCCGGTCACGCGGCGGGCGTAACCCGGAGCAACCGCCGCCAGCACGTCAAAGGCCACCGACTTGTGCTCGATCTCTTCAGCCGAATGCCAGCGCAGAAAGTCGGCCATTACGGGATTGCTGCGCTCGCGCAGCGTGGCCCGGCCCAGCGTCCACTGCGCAAACACCGCCGTGTAGTGCTCGAGGGCCGCGGTCCAGGCCAGGCTCATCGACTTTGAGGTCAGCCTTTCGATGACTCCGTAAGCCAGCACGTTTTGAAATTTCAAAAAACCTTCGAGCTCGAAACCATGGGCCCGCAGCACGTCGAAGTAGCGCTCGTGTTCACGCCCGTGCTGGGTCTCTTGCGCGATGAAGCCTTTCACGCGCTCTTTGAGCCCAGGGTCGGCGAGCTGGTCTTCAAAGGCGCGCACCGCCCGAATGAACATCTTTTCGCCGTCCGGAAAAAGCAGGTTCAGCGAGTTCACCATATGCGACGCGAGCGGGTTGTCGTTGAACCAGTACTTCGGGATCTTGCTGTCGAAGGGGAACCTCGGGGTGCGGGGCCTGATCTTTTTCATATGCGCTCCCTATTGACCATCGTTCAATAAAACGGTAACTCTTTATTGAACTATGGTCAATAAAGAACGCCGCACGCGCCTCGAGGTCGACGACCGCCGCCAGAAGCTGCTGGCGCTGGGGCGCGGCCTCTTTGGCAGGCAAACCTACGACGAGCTTTCGATTGCCGACATTGCCCGACTGGCGGGCGTTTCCAAGGGTCTGCTGTACCATTACTTTCCCACCAAGCGACTGTTCTACCTTGAAACCGTGCGCGACGCGGCCGACGAGATGCTGCGCCTTACCGCTCCCGATCCGCGCGCCGCGCCTCGCGAGTCTTTGCTGCAGGGGCTTGAGGCTTATCTGGGCTATGTCGAAAAAAATGCCTCAAGCTACGTCAGCCTCATGCGCGGGGGCGTGGGCGTGGACGCCGAAGTCGCCGCGATCGTGCAGGCCTGCCGTGAAAAAATGCTCACCCGCGTGCTCGAGGGCGTCGGTACCCGCAAAGCCACAGCCAGCCAGCGCGTGCTGCTCACGGGCTGGATTGGCTTTGTCGAGGGTGCCACGCTGGCCTGGCTCAGGCATCGCGAGCCCACGCGCGCGCAGCTGGCGCGGCTCCTGGCCCAGCAGCTGGGCTTTACGCTTATGCGCCTGCAGCTGATCTCGAAACTTCAATTTGCTTTGCTACTCGGAAAAAGAAAGGCCTCAAGATGAAACTCTCCAAATCCACGCGCGCAGTCGTTACTGGCGCCGGCGGCGGCCTGGGCCGCGAGCTGTGCCTGCAGCTTGCCGACCGGGGCGCGAAAATCTGCGTCACCGACCTGGATATCGAAGCGGCCAGGGCCACGGCACAGCTGGCGCTGAAGCGGGGTGCGGGCGAAGCGCGCGCCCTGGCCTGCGACGTTTCAAAAAAAGAACAGCTGGCCGACCTGGCTCTTGAGCTGCGCGGCGTCTTGGGCGGCCTGGATTTGCTGGTCAACAACGCCGGCGTGGGCGTGGGTGGCGACTTTCAAAGACAGGATCTGGACACCTGGGAATGGATCATGGGCATCAATCTTTGGGGCGTTATCTACGGCTGCCACCATTTCTACCCACTGCTCAAAGAAAGCGGCGGCGCGATTCTCAATATCGGCTCGTCTGCCGGCCTGGCCAACGGCCCGCGCATGGTGAGTTATAATGTGACCAAGGCCGCGGTCATCGCGCTGAGCGAAACACTGGCCTCGGAATTCGACCGCAGCGGCGTGATGGCCACGGTGGTTTGTCCCACTTTTTTCAAAACCGGCATGCTCGAAAACACCCGCATGCTCGACCCGAACTTGCGCAAAATGGCCACCAAGGCCTTCGAGCACTCGTTTTCCACCGCCGAATCGGTGGCGCGAGCCAGCCTGCGCGGCGTCGAGCGCGGCTC
>JACQAW010000042.1 GCA_016194725.1 Deltaproteobacteria bacterium | reverse complement strand
GTTCACCGCGGTTGACGTTCCCCGGCTGGCCCAGTTGATCAACAAGAGCAATCAGTTCAATTTGACGACGGCACGCAGAACCGAGGCCGAGGTGCAGGCGTTGATTACCGATTCCGCATTCGTGGCATTTTCAGTCCGTCTTAGGGATAGGTTTGGCGACCACGGCCTGATTTCGGTATTCGTGGGCAAAATCGCGGGCGAGACTCTGGATATCGACACCTGGCTGATGAGCTGCCGGGTGCTCAAAAGGCAGGTTGAAGACGAGGTGCTCAATGAGGCCGTCCGGCTCGCGCGCTCAAAGGGCTGTCACAGGTTGCTTGGGCGCTACCTGCCAAGCCCCAAAAACGAGATGGTGCGAGGCTTTTACCCCACGCTGGGATTCAGTCCGTTGCGCGAGGCGCCGGATTGCGCCGAGTATGAGCTAGAGCTCAAGGCTTTCGCGCCTCGGCCCACCTGTCTCGAAATCGAACGTATTCCATGATCGGAGAAAACGCATGATCGCACAGTTGCTCTACGACGCGCTCGCGAAAAGAAGGCCTCATGGGCTCTCAGGCAAGCTGTTCACGAAGCTGGTCTCGACCGCCCGTCAAATCGCGCTCAAGGCCGATGACCCGCTCGTTGATTATACCGTGGGTGATTCCTCGATCAAGATTCCGCTTTCGCACAACCTTGGGGTTTATTATCGCAACGATGCCATGTATGCCGTCAGTCTGGCTTCGATTGCCAAGGCCGTGCAGTCCAAATACCGCGATCTGACATTCATCGACGTGGGTGCCAACGTGGGCGACACGACGCCGCTTTTGCGCAGCAAGGCCAATTTTCCTATCCTGGCCATCGAGGGCGATCCAAAATTCTACGAGATGCTGGAGCTGAATTCCCGAAAATTTGAAAACGTCACCACCGTGAAACGTTTTCTGGGCGAGTCCGATCAGCTCGCCGATGGTTTTTCGTTCGTGGCCAGCAACGGCACCGGGCGGCTGGCTAAAAGCGAAACCGCTTCGGATGCTACCAAGATCGTGCGCCTCGATGCGCTGCTCGAGGAATACCCTGCGTTCGCGGGCGCCAAGATGATCAAGACGGACACCGACGGGTTTGACGGCAAGGTTTTACGGGGCGCGGCAGCAACGCTACGCAAGGTCAAGCCCGTCGTGTTTTTTGAATACGCACCGTTTTACTGGCAGCAGCAGGGCGAGGATTGCGTGTCGATTTTTTCGTTTCTCAAAGACACCGGCTATTCGAAGTTTATGGTGTTTCTGCCTTCGGGTGAGTATTTCTGCTCGTCGCGCACCGACAACACCGATTTTATCGAGGAGCTTCGCGTGATTCACAAGAAGCTCTACTTTTACTGCGACATCTGCGCGTTTGCCGAGGCCGACCTGGACCTGTTCGAGCAGGTAAGGCAACAGGAGCTGGCGGCAGTACTGGCGCAGAAGCGGTGGTAGGGAAATGTCGGAAAGGGCTTCATTCCTTGCGGGCCCAGACCACCATATTGGTCGCGGTGCCGGTAAGGTTGCCCAGGCGAATGATCTGGCTGCCCACGAATGATTTCACCTTATCCTTTACCGAGGGACCCGCAGGAATGTAGGGGGCCGCGAAAACATTCACCTCGACGATGGCAAAGCCGTGTTTCTTGAAAAGAAGTCCCAGGGCTTTCGTGTTGAAGCCGTAAACATGATACGGGCTCCAGCTGGGCGATAAATTGTAGACGGCCTGGCTGCCGGTGAGGCGATTGAGCAGATTGCCCGACCGCGTGATGATGTTGGGCTCATTGGGCACATCGACATACACGACGGCGCCGGGCGCCGCCAACTTGGACATCGCGGCCACCATGGAGTCGGGATCGTACACATGCTCGATAATGCCATTCAGGCAAAAGCCATCCACCGTGGCTTGATTCGCCATTGCATATTCCTCGATCGGCACGTCCAGTGCCGTGACGCCGTATTTGGCAGAGGCGCTCTCGATCATCGCTTTGGAAAATTCCAGGCCTACGCCGGGGATGCCCTCGCGTTTCGCGGCTTCAAGCATTTCGCCGCGGCCACAGCCGATATCCAGGAGCTGGAACTTCGGTTTACCCAGCTTTTTGCGAAGTTCGTGAAGTGTTTTCCGGTTTCGCCCCACCATCGCCTCCTGGTCCTGGGCGCGCACGAAATATTTTCCCGGATCACCGTAGAGCTTCTGCGCGTTTACGGGCACGGGAAAAGGGTTGGGGTAGATGAGCGAGCACTGGCGGCACTGCACGATTTTATTGGGAATGCCCAGGCCGTGCCGCTGGAACTTGCCGCCGCGCATTCCCAGAACCCGCTCCTGATTTTGCCCGCAAATGGGACAGCGCCAGGGACGCAGCTCAAAGCAGTTTCCGCCCGCGTCGGCGGCTTTCTCATTGGTCATGGTCCTGCTCCTTGTCGAAAGCCGTAAAACATGGACAAAGTCTATCGGCTAATGAACATTATTACCATGGGTCAAACAACTCCGACATCTCCACCGGAACCCGAGATTGCCCTGAAACACCGGCGGGCGTCCCGCTGGTTTCACTGGACCAACTTTCCGCTGCTTGCGCTCATGATCTGGAGCGGAATCCTGATTTACTGGGCCAACGACATCTACCACATCGATGCCGGCGATTACCGGCTCAAGTTTTTTCCGCGCGGCTGGTATACCGCCTTGGGGCTGGATCATCGCCTGGCTGAAGGCATGGCCTGGCATTTCTTTCTGCAGTGGTTTTTCGTGCTCAATGGCGTGGCGTACGTGGCATACACGGTGTTTTCGGGCGAGTGGCGCCAGCTCGTGCCCCGGCGTGGCACCTTTCGCGACGCCTGGCTGGTGGTGTTGCACGACCTGCACCTGCGCAAAACTCCGCCGCCTCAGCCGCAGAAATACAACGGGGCCCAGCGCATTCTTTACACGCTTATTATTTTTTTCGGCGTTTTTTCCACGCTGACCGGCTACGTGATGTTCAAACCGGTGCAGCTGTACTGGCTGCGTGAGCTGCTCGGTGGGTACGAGACCGCTCGTTTTCTTCATTTCTGGCTGGCCGTGGGATACGTGCTGTTTTTCGTGCTGCACGTGGTGCAGGTAGCGCGCGCGGGCTGGAACAACTTTCGGGCGATGGTGAGCGGTTATGAGGTCAAATAGAATGCGGCGTCTGACCGCCCGGAGCCTCATGCTGGGCGGTCTCGTAACTCTGTTGGCGCTCGTGGCCTTTCTGGCGATACGAACTCAAGCTCACGACAACGGCATACCCTGGTTTTTACGCACAGCCCATGATTTCAACGGGCGACTTTGGAGCGGGCTATTCAGCGCCCAGCGCACACCGCCGAAGAAAGGCGCCCCGGCGGCAACCAAACCCCGGGTGAATGGCTTGCTCGGTATAGAGGCGCCAATCGACGTCCGGACGTGGAGACTCCGCGTCTATACCGAAGACAAGCTGGTGAAGACGTTGCCGCTGGCGGGGCTCAAGCTTCTGCCGCAAACGAACACCGCAACCCAGTTTTACTGCATCGAGGGGTGGAGCACGCAGTTTTCGTATGCAGGGGTCAAGTTTTCCGAGTTCATGAAGTCCGTAGGCATCGGCGGTCAGTACAAGTACGTGGGGCTCGAAACTCCCGACGGGAAATATTACGTCTCAGTCGACCTCGACAGCATGATGCATCCGATGACCTTGCTGGCGTTTGAGATGAACGAGCAGCCTCTGTCCAACGACAATGGAGCGCCGCTTCGGCTCATTATTCCGATAAAATATGGAATCAAAAGCCTGAAGCGTATCGGGACTATTCGATTTTCGAATACCAGGCCGCCCGACTACTGGGCCGAGCGGGGCTACGATTGGTATTCCGGATTGTAGCTCGGTCAGTTCCCGGCTTTGAAGGCGGGCAGGAACTCGGCATAACCGCTCTCTTTGAGCTTGGCTACGGGAATGAACTTCAGCGCGGCCGAGTTGATGCAGTAACGGAGCCCGCCTTTGTCGCTGGGGCCATCGCTGAACACATGGCCCAGGTGCGAGTCGCCGCCTTTTGAGCGCACCTCGGTGCGCGAGCCCAGCCCAAAAGTATTGTCGCTTTTTTCGACGACGTTCTTTTTGTCGATGGGTTTGGTAAAGCTGGGCCAGCCCGTGCCCGACTCGAATTTGTCCAGCGAGCTGAACAGCGGCTCGCCCGTGACCACGTCGACGTAAATTCCTGCCTCGTGGTTGTCGAAGTAACGGTTGCGAAAAGGCGGTTCGGTGCCTTCGTGCTGGGTGACATTGTATTCTTCGGAAGAAAGCTTCTTTTTGAGCTCTTCGTCGCTGGGCTTTTGGTACTTTTTCATTTGGGCCTCCGCGCCACAGGCGAAACCGGTTAACAGAAAAGCAATCAGGAATGTCTTAAGATACATATGCGCTCCTTGGGAAATGAGCGGTCAACGGTCGGTAGCGTCCAAGCTTGGACACTACCGAGTAGCACCTGCCGCTCAATTGTTCATCGCAGGTCGCCACCGACGACCTGTACGGGTTTTTGTTCATTCTCGTTGGTTACCCAGAAGGCTACACTATACGACTTCGCCTTGTCCGTCCGGGGCGTTTTCAGCTCCACCACCGCGGTATACTCAGACGCAGCTTTGTCCATCAGCTGGTTGGCCAGGGACAATACCACGAATTCGTGGTGCAGGGTTTTGCCGTTGTTTTCGCCTGAGCGTACTTCGCTGGTAAGCCCGTTGCCAAGTAGCGCGCCGTAAACCTTCCAGTTCTTTCCCGGCAAACCGGGGCGAAACGTGACGTAGAACTTCGAAGGCGCCGTTTGATTGGCGACAAGCACGCCCACATTGGTAGAGTTCGGATTGGCATAGCGAGTATCGCCGCCACTCGCGCGCCATTCCGTGCCATTGAGCACGAAACCCGGCGTATATACATTCCCATTTCCCCATTCGCGCGCGTACTGCTGCTGACGGCCGGTGAAAGCGTCTTTTGAAAAGCGGTCGGTCCAGCCCAGCCGGTTCCAATAGTCGACGTGAAACTCGATGGGCACAAAGGATTTCCAAAGCCCGGGATGCTCTCGCAGGTTTGCGATCCATGCATCGGCCGGGGGGCAGCTGCTGCAGCCTTCCGAGCTGAAGAGCTCCAGCAGATTTGTCTGCGTGGTGCTGCTCTCAAAGCGTTGGCCGTCGCTGCCTTGCGCCGATATCGGAAAGGCGGCGGCACCCAGCATGAAGCCTGTGAGCAAAGCGTTAAAATTGCGCATGTTTCCCATGAAATCCTCCCTCTCGTCTCGAGAGTGAATTCGACGAGCGAGTCGAAAGGTTACAAGTTATTTTAGCGTGGATAGTCGCGCCTTTACCGCATTTCCGTAACCCCGAACATGAGGGCCAAAAGGGGCTGCATGATTTCAGGCACTGTCTTTTTCGTTTCCATTTTCAGCTCGGGAACAGGATATGGCAGCCCTCGCGCCAAGCGGTTTTCCGCTCTGAATTCCTGGAATTGCGCCGAAACCGCCGGTATTTCGCAGCCGGGTTGCCGGCAGCCGCCGAAAATCCGGCAAACCAACTTCGAAAAAGGTACAATGGCCGAGATGGGGACTTTGTTTTTTTTAATGCTTCGCCTGGCTGTATTCACCGCGCTTCCCGCGTCAGCCCTGGCTGGCGGCTGCCCGGAAATTCGCCTGGACTCGTCGGATGGGTCGATGGGGCATGTGCCGATGACTGCGCAGGGCCACGTCGGAATCTGCTACGCGAACGTCGCGGCCCAGATGATCGATGCCTTTCGTTTCAGCCACGATGCGCCCGAGGGCGACACCGACTATGCGCACATCAGCTCGCCGCTTGACCTGGCGGTGGGCTTCACCAACGAGGACGCTGCGAAAAGCGATTTCGGTTACGGGGCCTACCACATTTGTCCGGTGGCGAGCTTTGGCATCAAGACCGGCACCTGCGATCAGGAGCGGGTGCGGCAGCTGTACTGGAAGGGCGAACAGAAAAATTTCACGGTCAGTCTGTGGAAAACCCACAAGGCGCTTCAGGAGTATTTGAAAGCGCACGCGCAGATTCACGACTGGGAGGAGCTCAAGAACGGCTTTCGCGCTTCGGCTTGCGAGGAGATCGGATACTTGAATAGTTTGGTTTCACCGGCGGGCAAGAGCCTGCTGCCGGGCCCTGATCTTTTGATGAACGCTCTGCGTGCCGAAAACTATACGCCAGCGATGCTGGAGATACTCAAGCCCGTTTGCGACACTCCGCCACGACATCCCGTGGCGGCAAGCCTGCACTGTGAAATGTTGCCCCTGGGCAAACCCGGAAAGCTTTCGCCGGTCCACGAGCTTTTGGAAAAAAAGAACGCGCAGCCCATCGCGGTCAAGACCTGCTCGAACATCATGACCCAGGGAAAAAACTATCGCGGGGTGAATGATGACGGCACCTTTGCGCCGGACTGCAAGAAACACTTTTTGCTCATCATTGGTCAGAAGGAGATTGACGGCAAATGTCGTTTTCTGATGCGCAACTCCTGGGGCAGTGACGAGGACGGCTACAGTGAGGACTGGCAGCCGCCCGAACATGGCAATCTGTGGATTGACGAGGATTCCATGGCGGCCAACACCAAAGAGATGTGCTCAATCGGTGGCAAATGATGCTGCTTTATGTCGTATTCGGATTGCTGGCGGCCTCGGGCTCGGACGTTGATAGGACCGAGAAACTCAAGTTTCGGTTTGGTGACCACTGGGTCGAATTCGTGCGCCAGGCCAAAGGACACTTCACGGTATCGGCGGCCTGCGTCCACAAAAGTGGAGTACTCGCGTGTGATGCCTACTCTGCGCTTAAACAGGCCTCGCTTCGAGACCTGGATAGCGAGCTTTCTGGTGGCATAGAGCCGGGCGCCGTCGTGTGCGACAAGCGGCTGAAGGCCAAAGTGGTGCTGGGCGTGGACGGCAAGCGCAACGAAAATTCGTTCTGCCTTCTAGGCGACGGGTCGATGGTTTCCCTGGGGGGGCTGGCCTATCATGCCCGCAAAAATGACAGTGCCAAGTAAGGCATAACGTCTTAGTATGGCTGCCATGAGGTTTCAGGTTGGGGTTGCGCGGGTTGACACTACTCCGGATGGTCTTGGCATGGGAATGCTGGGCTGGGGCGATGATGCGCATCGAGTTCAGGGAGTCAAACGGCCGCTGCACACCCGGGTGGCGGTGCTGCGCGCGGGTCTGACCGGAACAAGGCTGATCTTCGCGTGTATCGAGATTTGTTTCGTCACCGAAGCTTTGCGAGCGGCTGTGCTGGAGCAGCTTGCGGCTCTGCACCCCGAGCTGGCCGTTCGAGACGAGGAGCTGCTGCTCTCGGCAACTCACGTGCACAATGCCCCCGGCGGGCATTCCAAGTACCTGCTCTACAACCTTACAATTCCGGGTTTTCAACCCAGGATTCTCGAGGCCTATACCGATGGCGTCGTGCGCGCGATTGCCGAGGCCTGCGGCACGATGAAGCCCGCCCAGGTTCGCATGAGCTCGGGGCATTTTGCTCCCGATTCCAAGGTCGCATTCAACCGTTCTCTCGAAGCCTGGCGCCAGAACCCCGATGCGCAGGAGGGCGAAGAGATTGATCGTGAGATGGTGCTTTTGCGTTTCGACGGCGAAGACGGCCGGCCCCTGGGCTGCGTGAACTGGTTTCCGGTGCACGCGACTTCGATTCACCGCGACTTTCCTTATATCCATTCCGACAATAAAGGCGTGGCCGCGGATATTCTCGAGGAAGACGCCCGCGGAAAAGGGCATACGGGGTTTGTTTCGGTTTTCGCTCAGGGCGCGGCAGGCGACGTGACGCCCAACTTCGTCAAGCACGCCGGGCTGCGCGACCTGCGCGGGCCTTTTCGCGACGACGAGAAGAGCTGCGAGTTCAATGCCCATCTTCAAGCCACGCTGGCGCGCAAGCTTTACGAAGACGCCGCGCGCGCCGCTCCGCTGACGGGCGAGATCGAAAGCGTCATCGAGCGGCATGATTTTTCCAGAATCGAGGTCGACGCCGAGTTTGCCGGCGGCAGGCAGGGCGTGCGCACCTCGCCGGGAGTCATTGGCTGCAACATGCTGCGAGGCACGGCCGAAGGGCGAGGTGGTCCGGGGTGGCTGATTCTGCTCGGGGTCTTGATGTCACGCGCAACCACCTATCTGCGCTACTTCGGAATCATCCTGCGCGGAAAGAAGATCAAGCCGCCCTGGCATCTCGACGCCAGCCAGGGCTGCAAAATCGCCTTCATGGAGTCGGGGCGCGGACGCATTTTCGGTATCTCGCGGCTGGCCGGTTTTTTCGTGCCCAGTTTTTTTCATCCCACGATTCGAAATCTGAAGCTGATGGCGCGTGACCCGGTAACGTCGCGTGCGCCGTTCACGCCCCAGATTTTGCCGCTGCAGTTCGTGCGGCTCGGGCCGCTGGCGTTGATTGCCGTGCCTGCCGAGCTCACCACGGTCGCTGGCCGGCGCCTGCGCGATACGGTGGCCGATCGTATACGCGAACGGGGCTTTGAGCGCGTCATTCTTTGCGGCTATGCCAACGCGTACGCGGGTTACGTGGCGACCTGCGAGGAATACCAGCTGCAGCATTACGAAGGGGCCAGCACTCATTTTGGGATGTGGACCCTGGCCGGCTATCAGACCGCTTTTTCGCAGCTTTGCCGGCGAATGTTCGTGCAGCAGCGCGGTATCCAAATGCCCGCCGCGCAGCCGGGCGTCACGAATACATGAGCGGTCAACGGCGCTGAGGACAAGCGCCTGCCGCTCATGGACGTTTCAACGTAAGAAACGCCAGGGCTTTGGTCAGCAAAGCCTGGTCGAACTGGTTGCGCAGCTCCTTGTCCATCTTGAGCAGCGCGCGCGCGTGCAGCTCGAGAGCGTCGCCGTCCTGAGGAGAGGATACCAGACTATCAAAAGTATTGGCGATCGTGAAAACCTTCGAGAGGCCATACATGCTGCTGCCGCGCAGACGGTTGGGATAACCCGTGCCGTCGCGGCTCTCGTGGTGCTCGCGAATGATTCGCGTCACCTCCTGCGGCACGAAAGGCATCTTGGACAGCATGTCGCAGCTCACCACCGGATGCTGCTTCATAATCTCGGCATCCATGGCTTCCTTTTCGCTGGCAGGAATGCTTTCGTCGAACGGATCGGAAAGGGTGAGCTTGGTTTTTCCGATATCGTGCAGAATTCCGGCCGCTGCCAGCTGCTCCAGCGCCAGGGGGTTCACGAAGCCCAGCTGATAGCCCAGCAGCGTGGCCAGCACGCTCACGCGCATGCTGTGGTTGGCCACGGTATCCGCCTTCTGCGACAGCATCGTGTAGATTCCGAAATAGGGCTTGGCCAGCACGGCTTTGACAGTGGCCTTTGAAATTTCGAGCGACTTGCGCACGTTTTCTTCCAGGCTCGCGAGGTCTTCGCTTGCAAAAAGCGCGTCCGACAACGCCTTTACGCTCGACGTAAGCCGCTCCAAGGCTTGCTGCTCGGGCGAGTATTTGGGGTTTTGCAGCAGCGACCTTTCGGCCTCTTCCTTCACTTTTTGATAGTCGAGGTATTTGGCGAAGTCCTCTTCGGGAATGAAGATGCGATGAATCTGGCGATAGACGAACTTGTTGTAGATCGCGACTTCCATCTGCTGTCCCGGCTTGCGAAAAACCAGATGTTTGCCCTTATAAAAAATCGCCACTCGAAAGGGCAGGGGCTCGCCGGGCGTAATGGAGTGCAGCGAAACACTTCGGAATTTCTCGGAACCTGCCATTTCGTCTCAAGTTACCATACAATTGCCGCGCCAGGCACTATTGAGTAGGGCAAATTTGCCGTGTGCGCGCCACCCCAGTTTTTGCGGATTTCAGACGATGAGTAGGGGTGAGCTCAGGGTGTCCTTTTCTCTTTTTTTTAGCGCTGCTTTTCCTCCTTTCCGAAGGCGCGATTTCCCAAGCCCAAGCTGACGGCTTCGGGCATATCGAGATCAGAAACCTGGGGCTGACGTTCTTCAAGGGCGGATTGGCCGAGCGTCCCCAGGCGGAACCGATGCCGCTGCACGATACACCACGCGCGGCTACCGCGGCCAACATGCCGCACACTTATCTTTTAGACCCGGCAAAATTTGACGACCTGACCGCGCGCTCGCTGCTCATTCAGGGCGATCGGGATGCAGGCCAGCAGTTTGGTACCCAAAACGTGTTTTCGCAGCAAGTTTTACAGTCCGCGCAGCAGAGGATCATGAACGAGTACCTGCGCCGAATATACCAGGGCTACTCGTCAGCGATTATCGAGGACTCCCGGAAAAAGCAGGCTACGAGCTCGGAGTCGCTGTTGGACGTGGGCCGTAATATTCTGGTGACGTATCAGGCGCTGCCGCTTCTGTCCGGCCTGGAGTCGCGATTCGGCTACGACGTGATCGGCAATGCCACGCACTTCGCGTTGGTGACGCCGGCAGTGTCGACCGAGCTGGTTTATTATCTCATGGATGCCAAATCGAAGGCGTCCATCCCTGAGCACGTGATCAGTATCGATGAAGCCATGGATCAGTTCGCCGCGTTCGATCGCATGAGCGTGAACGTGTCGCACTCGTTCGCGGGCCTGGGCATGCGCGCGAAAGTCATGTACGGCGTGACGAGTGGCACGCTGGATTATGGTTTTTCAAAATCACTTTTCGGGCCTTTTGCGGTGCAGGTGGTACGCGAGGAAAATTATCAGCGGGACTTGCCTGGCAATATGGTGTTTCAGCTTACGGTGGGCCAACGGTTCTGACCTATTTCATCGCCCGCAAAGCGCCCAGCACATTGCTTTCGATCTCGGGCAGCTTCCACTTCACCATCTGTTTGAGCTCCTGCGTCCCGGCCAGTTTGCGGGCAACCGCCAGCCCCAGGCAAAAGCCCGCTCCTTTGGGTATGTGTTTATCCACCGATGGCGGGTTTCCGAACCATTTGCCGTAAATTCCGTTCTCCTGAGCGGTTGCCATCGACGTAGTCGCGATCTTAAGAAATCGACGGGCCAGCTCCGGCAGTTTGGGGGCGCACGTTTTCGCCAATCCGGAATCCATCAGCAGCGCCGCATCGGACTTTCCGGGATTGAACATGCCGCTGACATATACGGCGACGCCTTCGAGCCAAAGCAGATCGAGCAGCGAGCCCTGGTTCTCGATGTTCTCCACCGATAATCCCATCGCGCGGGAGTGGTAGGCGTGGAACAGCTCGTGGGGATAGAGGACGTCGGTATCGTCTTTGTCGCGATAAATGCGATCCATGCCAAAGCCCAGCAGCTCTGATTTGGGCTCGTCAAGATAGGTGTCGCCGTGGCTGCTGAATGAAAGCAGGCTGGGCGCGGCGAAGACATCCAGGCCTTTGAAAGACGCATCCGGAAAAGTGGTTTTGAATTTTGCCAGCTGGGCCGCCAGCAGCCCGTCGAAACGCGAAAACTCGGCCAGCATGCCTTCGTAAAGGCGTGGCAGCCCGGCGAAAAACCGCCGCAGCTTGGCCTGTTTCTGCTGTTCCCATTGCGGGTTGCGCTGCTTCTGGTAAACGGCCGAGTCGTAAAACCGATGATACTTCGTTTCCACGCGGTCGTCCCACAGCTCGACTTGACGCTCAAAGCTGGCCTGGCTTGCGACTTGCCAGAAGTCCACGAAAGCGTCTTTGGCATTGAAAACGTTGGGCGAGAACTCGGTATCGGGGTCGGGCTTCGACGGGCCGTACGTAATTCCGCTGCAGGCCGTGACCAGGAATGCCACAAGCCCGGCCAGGCATCCGCAGCAGATTCTCATTCTGAAAACGCCTCTTAGCATTACCCCAGATTTTGACACGTTTCCCGTGGAC
>JACQAW010000441.1 GCA_016194725.1 Deltaproteobacteria bacterium | reverse complement strand
CGGTGGGCAATGCTATTTTTGCCGACGGCGCCTCGGCGGCGATCGTGCGCGCCGAAGCGGGCTTGGCGAACGCGCCCCGCCTGGCGCGGCTGAAGAAATTTTCCAGCCGCTCAAACCGCGAGCTGATCGGGTACATGGGATTTCAAAATGCCGAAGGCCGGCTGCGCGTCTTGCTTTCGCGCGAAGTGCCGCAGGCAGTGCTGCCCCTGGCGGAAGAAGTGATCATCGATCTTTTGAGCGACCGCAAACTTTCGCCCGCTGACGTTTCGCGCTGGATCGTGCATCCGGGCGGAAGGCGAATTCTCGAGCTGATGGACGACCGTTGGAAGTTGGGATCCCGTCTCGAGTCCAGCTGGCACATTCTGGCCAACTTCGGCAACATGTCGTCGGCCACGGTTTTATTCGTGCTCGCGGACCACCTGAAACGTCACGCCGCTGCCGCGCCCAAAGAGGGTGAGCTGGGCATTATGCTGGCCATGGGGCCGGGCTTGAGCGTCGAGGGCGTGCTGCTCGAGTTCTAAGGTGACCGCTGATCGGTACCCGTGCCGGAACCTGTACCGGAGCCTGATCCAGATCCTGGCTCCGAATCCATCCCCGGAGCTACTCAGCCGGTCTGCGCTGACTCCTGACCGGCGAACACCGCTTACTGGCCATATTTGGCATTTGGCAGATGGCCGGTGACTTCGGCGCCGAGGGTCGTGCGCCTAGCCGCAAATGCCAAATCCCAAGTGCGGCCAGTGTCCAGGGGCGTGGACTTTGGGTGCTGGCGCCGGCTCACGCTCGAAATTATTCGGCGTCGACCTTGTCGCTGCCGTCGTCGTCATGCACGAAGATGCACAGCCCATCGACACAAACGTTGTGACCGCCTTTTCCTGAAACGGGCTGGGATTCAATTCGGGGCTGCACGGTTTTGGTGCCGGAGTTCTGAGCTTCCACCGAGGCGTCAGGCGCGGCGGGCTGGTTGAGGTTTAACGCAAAGTTCACGCCGCCAAACGAAAGGCAGCTGTCGGGCTTGAAGGCCACGGGTTCGGGCAGCACGATCGTGCGTTCGGGCAAGGTGGTGCATTTTTCGTAGAACGAATCGCAACGTTCGGGAGCGCCGGTGAAATGAATCTTGTGGTCGCTGGGATCGCGCAGCTTTTCGAGGTCCAAGCTCTGGGGAATATTGTAGGTGAGCTGCCAGCCTTTTTCGTAGGTGTGCACGACGGCAAGCTTGCCCGTCTTCTTGTTGTATTCGGTCCAGAGCGTGGGGCCCCAGACTTCGGTGCTGCCATAACGGTCGGGTTTGGCGCGTTTTTTAACGAAGTGGGTGAGCGTAATATCGTCCAAGGCGCTGCCGGCAAAGGTGAGGCGCGCCTTCGCCTGATTGACGTAGTCCTCAATGGCTACCAGGCGGCCGCCGGCGTCGTAATGCGGGGCCAGGGTACCGGGTATTTCGCGGGTCGCGCAGGCGGCAGAGGCCTGGTCGTCAGCTCGGGCCAGGGCCATGGTCACGCCCATTCCGGCCACAATACCAATGAAAACAAAAGAGACGCGCATCGAAACGGACCACGAGAATTTCTTCATGACACCTGGTAATTGCAACGGCGGTGCCAGAACCGCATGGCGCTAGCCGGCTGAAATCGTACCCGCAAAGTTGTCGAAACCTTGGTCAGGTGGTTATAATGAAACACACGTATGGGTGCCCCAAACGACGACCTGGTGAATCCCCGGGATTTCATTTCGATCAAGCTGGCCATTGAGTTTCAGAACCTGACCGCAAATAGCCATCCCTTGCACGACGACGTCGTTTCGCTGAGCGAGATTCGCGACCGCGTGCTGGTCTTCGAGCTGCCCGAAACCTCATGCAAGCTCGACCACAACGTCATGATCAAGCTGGGACGCAGGGACTCCAATGCCAATGCTCAGACCCCGGTGCTTTTTCAGAGCACGGGCAAGATTGCCCGCGTAAAAGAGCTCAAGGACGCCAAGATCAGGGTGGTCGTGACACTGATTCAGTTCGACGACGTCAGCTGGGTTTCGTTCATGCAGCTGTTTGCCCGCCGACAAGAGGAGATTACGGAATTCTTGCGGCAGGTGAAGCCGTGACCATCGAGCTCGACCAAAAAGAGGCCGAGGCTTTCGCAAAGTACCTCGAAAGCCGCAAGGTGCTCATCGCCGACCCCAGCACCTCCTCGCGCTCGGGCCTTTTCGCGGTTTTTCGCGACCTGGGGGCCCGCTCCAATCTCACGCTGCTGGTCAATACGTTCAGCCAGGCGCAGGCGACGATAGTCTCGGACAAACCGCACATCGTCGTGGCGGAATATGACCTGGGCAAACGTTGTGGCCTGGAGCTGCTGCAAAGCCAGCGCGAGCAGCGGCCCGAGGAAACCAAAGAGTGCCTTTTTGTCGTGGTGACGTCCAACACCTCTCAGACGGCTGTTGCCCGTTCGGCCGAAGAGGATATCGACGCCTACATCATCAAGCCTTTCACTCCCGAGGTCGTGCGCCGCACCCTCATGCGCGCGGCCCTGGAGAAAATCAAGCCACGCGATTACGTGCTGGCCATCGACGCGGGCAAGGCGGCCATGGGCGAAGCCAAGCTCGACGAGGCCGAAGGCCATTTCAATCGCGCCATGCCGCTTGACCCTTCGCCCTCGCTGGCCTGTTACTATCTAGGTCAGGTGAAGGCCCTGCGCGACATCATAAATGAAGCCCAGGGCAGCTACCAGAAAGGGCTGAGCTACAACCGCATTCACTACAAGTGCATGGTGGGGCTTTACGATCTGCTGATGAAGCAGCAGGAACACACGCAGGCCTACGAGATCGTGCGCAGGCTTTCGCAGTATTTTCCCGCCAACCCCAAGCGGTTGGCCGAAGTTTTGCGACTGGCCATCGTGACGGGCAAGTTCGAAGACATCGAGCGCTATTACACGATTTTCACCAATATCGACGATCGCGACGAAACGCTGATTCGCTATGTTTGCGCGGCACTGGTGGTCTGCGGAAAATACTATCTGAGCACAAAGGTGGGAAACAACCGGGCCATCGAGCTTTTTCGAAAGGCCTCGGTAACGGCACAGGGACGCACTAAAGTGCTGAAAGAGATCGTGCTGGCACTGCTGGATTACCACCTGATCAAGGAGGCTGACAGCTTCCTCTCGAAGTTCCCGCCGGAATCTTTCAACTCGGATGAATTTTTATTGCTCCGTTTTCTGGTCTATAACCATGCTGGAAAAGCCTCGATCATTATCGACCAGGGGCGCGCGCTGCTTTCGCGCGGAGTGGTGGATGACAGGCTGTACGCAGTCATGATTCAGCGGTCGGCCGAGGCGGATTTGGTGGTGGCGGCGGAAGAGCTGGTGTATGAGGGCAGCGAGAAATTTCCTGAGAAGCGGGGCATTTTCGAAGAAGTGCTCAATAAAGCCCGCAAAGGTTAATTTCCGGTTTCGGTTGCCGTTGCCAGAAACCGAAACCGGGCTTTTTTCTCAAAAGTCCCACATCGCGCTGAAAGTCATGCCCACTAGATTCACCGCCGTCTGCATGAACGCAACTTTGTAAGTCAGCTCGGGCACCAGGTGAAAGCTGCCCACCGAAGGAATCAGCATCCCAAAACCCACCCCTGTGGCCAGCCCTGTTTGCGTGCCGTTAACGCCATGTGCCAGCGCTCCGCCAGACGTACGCATATTCACTCCGTCCAGGTAAAAACGACCGTATAGCCCGCTGTCGGGTTCCGTAAGCTGGCCAAAGCTTCCAAAGTCCCATGCCTGGATGCCGACTCCGCCCAGATTGGAGTAACCCGCGTGGCCGCCTATTGCGGCGTGCGAGTTGAAATTATGGGCCAGAAACCCTTGAATGTAGAAGCCGGTACCCGTCCCATCTTTGCTCAAAACCTCGATTCCAGGGCCAAAGCCCCAGAACATATTTCCATTGGCAGCCTGTGCCTTTGCCGGACTCAGCGCCAGAATAGCCAGACCTGACAGAATAACATTCGAGACAAAACGCGAAACAATGGCCTTGTGCATGGTCCAGATCTCCTGGTAATTATATTGCCGATGTATCCGATACTTTTCAAGTATGGTTCGTTTGAGCTTTTTACTTATGGCCTCATGATGGCGCTGGGCGTCCTTTCGGGTTTGATCGTGGTGAATCTTGAAGCCACTCGCAACAAGTGGAATCACGACACGATGACCCGCCTGGTAGTGTGGGTTTTTCTCATGGGCCTGCTGGGCAGCCGCGTAGTCTACGTCCTGACCCGGCTGAACGAATCGAATATCGATCTTTTTGAAGTCGCGTTCAATCTGCGCGCGGGCTTCGTGTATTACGGGGGGCTCATTGCCTCATGGCTTTTTCTGATCTGGTACATTCGCCGCTACAAGATGCCATTTTGGCCTGTGCTCGACACCTTTGCGTACGGGATCTGCATTGGTTTGGCGGTCGGACGCATCGGCTGTCTGCTGGGTGGCTGCTGTTATGGCACGCCGACTGACGCCTGGTTTGGCGTCATCATGGCAAAAGAACCTGGTCTGGGGCATCTGCACCCGGTTCAGCTATACGAGTTCCTGATCCTGATCGTGATGTTCGTGCCGCTGTGGCTTCGCCGTGGCAAAAAGGCATATGAGGGCGAAATCGTCGTCTGGTTCGTCGGAATTTATGCGATTGCCCGTTTTATTCTCGAGTACTATCGCGGCGACCTGATTCGCGGCTACCTGATCGAGGGCGTCATGACGACGTCGCAGTTCATCAGCCTGCCCATGCTGGCGCTGGCGGTGGTGCTGCATCTCAAACTTCGCGCGAATCCCACCAAACGTGTTGCAGCTGCGTAACTTTAGACTTGTTCTGGTTTCTCCGCAGTTTGCCGGAAACGTGGGCGCCTGCTGTCGCGTGGCGACCAACTTTGCCCTGCACGACGTGCGGTTGGTTACCCCCGAGTGCGACTGGCAGGGGCCTGAGGCCAGGCTTTACGCCAAAGGGCCGGCCGTTGCGGTTCATCAAAGTGTTCGCGCTGAGAATTCGCTGGCCGCCGCGGTTGTGGGCTGTCAGGCCGTGGTGGGTTTTAGCCGGCGCACCGGCGAGCTCAGGCGGGCTTCGATTTCGACTGCCGAAATCGGGGGGCTTCGAAGCCGTGGCCTGACCGCCCTGGTTTTTGGCCGCGAAGACGTGGGTCTGAGCCGCGAGGAGCTCTCGAGCTGCACGCATGTGTGCACGTTTGCAACCGCTGAGCAGATGCCCTCGCTCAACCTGAGTCACTCGGTCGCGGTGGCTGTCTCGCGCGTGTACGAAGAGGTCAGTGGTTGCCCCGTGGCTACAGTGCCGGGCGCGGTTTCGATGGAAGAGCTGGAAGCGCTTTTTGAGCATTGGCAAAATGCGATTTTAGATGCGGGCATCAGCGGCGATGGCAAGCCCGAGCGCATGATGCTGCACATTCGGCGCCTGCTTTTGCGCGCGAGTCTGACAAAAACCGAGTTTGGTATTCTGCGAACCTACCTGTCCAAAACTCAGGTCGCTCTGGGCACGAAAATCAATCGCCCCTGAGCGCGATTTTTTTCAAAGCCAGCGCCCGTGCCGACTCCACGTCAGTAAGCGGCATGTCGCACGTCCTCTTGTGACATACCAGCAGCTCATGCTGCCGGCCTGGCTTGCGAAAAAAATGAGGATGCACGCAGGCTTTTTGCGCCTGAGGGCCGCTGATCGTGACGGGGCCCGCGACTGCCAGCAGGGCCGCGCACGCGGTTTCGCCCATGCCCATGGGCACCTTTTCGAGCGTGGGAAAAAGCTTGTAGAGCAGCTCGTCGGCGGCCTTGTCGAAGTCGGATTCGGCGACAAGCTCGCCCAGCGCCAGAAAAGCCTGAGCCAGTACGGCGTTGCCCGAGGGGATGGCCTGGTCAAAGACCGTTTTGGGCCGCTGAATCAGCTTTTCGTGGTCATCGCTGGTGAAAAAATAGGTGCCGCCTTCCTTGTCGGTGAAGTGGCGGCGGACCGTCTCGAGCCAGCGCCGGGCTTGCGCCACGAGCGACTCGACCTCGGTTTCATCTTCGCTGATTCGAGCCAGATCCAGCGCGCCCATGGCCAAAAAAGCGTAGTCATCCAGGTAACCATTGAAGCGCGCGGTACCATCTTTATATACACTCCATAGCCGATCCTGGCCCTGCGACATTTTCGTGCGCACGAAGTTCATGGCCACCAGCGCGCTTTCAGACGCCTCTTCGGCCAGCGGTCCCCACTGCCCCGAATCTCGAAGCGCCCGCGAGGCCCAGGCCAGGCCCGAGATCATCAAACCGTTCCAGCCCGCAATGATTTTTTCGTCGCGGCCCGGACGCACCCGGGCTTCACGCGCCACAAACAGCTTTTCGCGTGCCTGCGCTAAAACCTCAGCCGTTTTTTCGGGGGTCAGCTCAACCAGGCGCGCCACGTCGACCAGCGGCTGGGCGATGAACAGCACGGTTTCGGCCTGTCCTTCGAAATTTCCGGCATCGGTTACGCCGTAATGCAGCTCGAATACGCGCGCCTCCTGCTCGCTCAGGTGCTGCCTCAGGGCGCGCGGGCTCCAGACAAAAAACTTTCCTTCGACGCCTTCACTGTCGGCGTCCTGGGTGGAATAAAACGCGCCTTCAGGCGCCTTCATCTCACGCAGGACGTAGCGGGTCGTTTCGGCCAGCACGCGCGTGTAGAGCTGCCGGTCGTCGGTGCTCAAGTCTTTGCCTGTGAGCAGTACTTCGGCCAGAAGCTTTACGAGCACCGCATTGTCATAGAGCATCTTTTCGAAATGCGGCACCGCCCAGCGCTCGTCAACCGAGTAGCGGTGAAAACCGCCGCCCAGTTGATCGTAAATTCCACCCTTGGCCATGCGGGTGAGGCCCAGCAGGGCTGCCTCTTGTGCCATGCCAAAGCCCGTAGCCGAACCATAGCGCCACAGATAGGTCAGATTCATGGTGTTCGGAAATTTAGGCGCGCCACCGAAGCCGCCATTGTGCCAGTCCACGGCACCCAGAATGGCGTCGCAGATTTTTCGCAAGGCCGAGGGGGTGGGCCGGGTGTTTTGCTCGGCTTGGATTTGGTTCGCCTCGAGCTGGCCGATGGCTTCGGTCAGGCGCCGCGCGTTTTCGGCCACGTTTGCGCGGTCGTTTTTATAGGCCTGCGACAACGCGGTGAGCACGCGCGGAAAACCGGGACGACCGTGGCGGTCTTCGGGCGGAAAATAAGTTCCACCAAAGTAGGGGCGCAGATCGGGCGTGAGAAAAACGGTCAGTGGCCAGCCCCCACTGCGGGTCATGAGCTGCGCGACGTTCTGGTAAATCTGATCGAGGTCGGGCCGCTCTTCGCGATCGACCTTGATGTTGACGAAGTTTTCATTCATCAGTCTGGCGATGTCTTCGTTCTCGAAACACTCGTGCTCCATGACGTGGCACCAGTGGCAGGCGGAATAGCCGATCGACAACAGAATAGGCTTATCCTCGACTTTTGCCCGCTCCAGTGCTTCTGCGCTCCAGGCATACCAATCGACGGGGTTTTCGGAATGCTGCTTGAGGTAAGGGCTGGATTCCTGGGCCAGACGATTTGGCATAAATTTCTCCGTATTCTCTAAGGCTTAGCCTACTCATTCGGGACTGGCGAGCAAGATTCGAGGTGGGTGAACCCAATAGTTGACTAAAATAGTATGAAATGTTTTGACATATAGCGTCAGAATTGGTAAAACACGGCCGTTATAAGAATTGGTGCTGCGGAGGTTTCATGCGGTTTGCCCCATTGTTCAGTATTCTGGCTCTCGGTTTTTCAGTCTCGGCGTTGGCTGTTGCCGATGACACGAAGGCAGACGGCACCTGGCACTTACCCAAAGATTTCTTCGCACTGCCCCCTAGGTTTAGCCTTCCCGGCCTGGGGTTCGGTGGTGGCAGCTCGCGCGATGCCAACCCTTCGCTGGGCGGAATCTGCTTTCGCAGCGAGGGCTGCGATTACAGCGGCAGGCAGTATTCAACGCCTTTCGTGGAAACGATTTACGCCAGTACGCTGTTCAAGCTCATGGGCGACCCCACGCTGGAAGCTTACGCAAAGCAGAAAAAACTCGATCCCAAAGCTGACGACACCCGCAAGTTTTTCGTGGCCGAAATGTCCGATCAGCTCAACCAGCTCTTCGTGCTCAAGTCGATCGCCAATATTCTCGACACCGAAGCGCAGCTGAAGGCCACCAAAAAAGCGCCCAATCCCTTTGAGGTCCCGTTCGAACGCACCGAGTTCACTGTCCGCAAGATTTTGAATCTGGACAACCAGCAGATGAACGACGTCATCTTCGAAGACTTCGTGCAACGCCTGGTGACCACTGCGATTGCCGTGGGTCCCGACGCTGTCGCGAAACTTGCAGACGTGGGCATTCCCCAGCAGATCGTCGACATCATTCAGCAGAAAGTTCCAGAGGGCCAGGACCCGCGAGTGATCTTCGAAAAGTTCAAGACGCGCTTCGATGCCGATCTCAAGAAGCTTGTGCAAAGCCCCACGCACAGCGTGCCAGGCCTGAAAGTGCCAGCCTACAAGGACCTTCCCTCGTCGATGCTGGCCCGTCTGGACGACATTCTGAATCCCTCGCGCAACCAGATGGACCAGTTTGCCCGCTTGAAAAACAAGATCGGCAAAGACGCTTTCTTCTTCGGCGTGGCCTGGACTGAAGGCAAGGACGACGCGGCTTTGGCCGATATCGCCGCAAAGTTCACCGAAGCCTGGCAGCCCGTGGTCATCGCCGGGCAGAACCCGGCTTATGGCGCGGCTGACACCTTTCCGGAAGACCTGGACGCGTTCTACAAATATGTCACCTCGAAGCTCGCGCCTCGGCAGAAAACGATTGCCCGTCAGCGCATGGCCAACCAGTGGCTCTTTGGCTTCTGGCGCAACCGCGACATTCTCAACCCGCATCCGCCCAGGAACGGCAAGCATGCTTCGGACATGTTCAACCCGCTCAGCTCGCTGATGCTGATGATTCCGTCAGCCGAAATCAATGAGGCCTATGAGTCGCTGAAGTTCGAGCTGGCCGCCAAGGAGACCAACGACTTCACGCTCGTCGAGGTGAAGCTGGGCGACAGCACCGAAGTGGCGAAAACCGATGCTACCGATGTGTGCGCCGTGGTTTTCAACAAGGCTTTTGAAAAGCCTTATACGGAGCTGCAGAAAAACGTGCTCAAGGCCCTGGCCGATCCCAAGCTGACCACGCACCTGTTTGACGAGCTTATCACCAAGGCCCGCAACGAGATTCCCGCGGCGTCTTTTGAAATCGCCAAAGCAGCGGTGAAAGCCGAACCCGCCTGCGCCAATTTCGCCATGGAGCTCAAGCCCATAAGCCTGCATGTGGACGAGCAGGCCAAGAATCTTTCTGACGACGACAATGCCCGCGTGCGTTTCGTGGGCATGCTGCTGCAGAACGAAGCTCTGCAACGCATGATGATACCCAAACGCTCGCGCCTCGACAACAAGGGCAACGTGTACCATTATTTCTTTCAGGCCCGCCACGTCGATTAAGTGCCGAGCGACAATGAAGCCGTTCACGCGAACCTGCGCGACGCCGTCATCATGCGCAGGCTTGCCGACAGGATGCAGGAAGCGGTGGCCAATGCCATCGAGCCCCGCTACGTGCTCAAGGCCAGCACGACCTCGTTCGCGTACAACGGTGTCGACGGTTTTCAGCTCAAGGCCGCCGTGGCCGACCCCGTGAAGTGGCTGGCTCAGATTTTCGTCGTGGCTCGCATGCAGAAGAATCCGGAGCTCGTTACCGAGCGCCGGATCATCGAACGCGGGACCAAGACCTTCGAAAAAGCTTACGATCTTCCTTAAGCTTAGCGAATGCGGGCTGCGCCCGGCACTTCGTCGTCACCAAGGCGAGGGTGGTTCTTTGGTCGATTGCCGAAGACTTCCTTGATTTCCTGGCTGCCTGCGCTCGCGATTGCCTGTTTAAAAGTTTTTTACGTATAAATGCTAAATATTTGATCAGAATGAATGCCGCGATTCATTGCATGCCCATCGTCTGGCGTGATGCTCAAGAGTTGTTCATCCGATTTTCGAGTGCTTGAAATTAAGCGCGTGGAATCAGCGTCTTGTGAAACGCCTGCCCTGGTACGACACGTGAAATGAAGAGGGAAACTGCAAAGAAGAGAGGGCCACCAAAATGATCCGTACCGTATCCCTGATCGCCGTATTGTTCCTTACCATGTCCGCTGCCAGCCAGACCCGCGCGTTTGCCGAAGACCGCGACATGAATGGAGCTCCCGCGCATCTGCACTTGGACAAAGGCGCAGCCCACAGCGCTTCAGGCAGCACCAGCTCCAACCCGCTGCTTCTCTACAAGGGGGGCGCGGTTCTGCATTCGAGCACGACGATGGCCATTTTCTGGGGCACGCAGTGGAACACACCTTCGTTTGCCGGCGACAAAATCAACGGCATCGATCTTTTCTTCTCCGGAATGAACGCCTCGGAATATGCCTCGACGGCCCTGGAGTACGGCGACACCACCGGCTCGATCACCTCGAGCTCTTTGTATCTTGGGCACGTCATCGACGCCACCGCAGCTCCCAACCGCGCGCTCAGCACGAGCTCGGCGGTTGCTGAAGCGTGCAAGGTCGTGGGCAACAACCCAAACCCGAGCGCACTTTATCTCATCTATACTGCTACGGGCGCCGGCCATGTGAACTACTGCGCCTGGCATAGCTGGGGCACGTGTTCGAACGGCGCTCCCATTCAGGTTGCCTATATGCCCAACCTCGACGGCCTCGCCGGCTGTGACCCGCAAGATGCCGTGACGGGCCACTCTCAGGGCCTGGCGGCATTGGCAAATGTGACGGCTCACGAGCTCCTCGAGACGATCACCGATCCCCGCGGCACTGGGTGGGTTGATTCCAGCGGCAACGAAAACGGCGACAAATGCGCCTGGAGTTTTCCAATCACCACGAGCAACCCATACGGTCTTTCGACACTCTCGAACGGCACGACCTGGAAGCTGCAGATGGAATGGTCGAATGCGGCCTATACGGCCGGCACCGGCCTGCCGAACCGCAGCAGCCAACTCGGCTGCATTTACTGATCAAGGCAAATCAGCCGGAAAATCGCCAATGGAGCCGTAATGACCCCAGCGGTGTCACTGCGAAAGAGGCGTTCGGTTCCACTTTGCCTGCCATTGCGCGTCTGAAGCCCGGCTTCAGGCGCGATTTGGCCGAAAATCGCCCGTTATATGCGTTCCTATGGCCGTTTGGGCGTTGGTACGGAGGCTGCAATACATGTCTGCGTGGTTCATGACAGCGCCAAGGGCGGCGCTGAATAGCTCAAGGATTGAGTTAGGTTATGAGCAACAAAACATATCTCTCGGCCCAAGTATGGGGACAGGTGAGAAACAAGGCTGCATCAGGGAAGTGTGAGCCCGGATGCAAAAGCTGCAAGGATGCGGTTGCCGGACACAAGGATTGTGGGTTTCGAATTTGTTTTGGGTAGCATGGAGCTAACGCTCCATGCGCAGGGATTCTCTTCTCCTCTTAGAACAGAATGGGTCGCTTTTACGGTGTGGTTGCCGTGAAAGCGGCCCTTTCTGGTTTTCGCTGATCCTATTTCTTCCATTCTCCGCGGCGCTTCTGAACTGCGCCATCGACCTGGATGTGTGGCTCGACAAGGCCTGCATCGGTTATCATAAAACCCATCGCGTTTTGCTCGGACTGGAACAGGTGCTCGAGGATCGCATCGAATCCGCCGAACGGGTCCTTGGTGGTGACTTCGACGCGAAAGGCAAAACCCGTAACGGCACAAGCCGCCTGTTCGGCCCGCGCGACCTTCTTGCGCGCCAGAAGCGCCGCATAGAACTCACGTATTTTTTTTAACTCCTCGGTGTTCTGGGCCTCATAACGCCCGCGATCGGCAAGCTGGTAGCCCATCGGCTGTGGCACGAAGCCGATCGTGACGAACCAGTCTTTTTCGGCGTGCATCGCACCGTCCGGACCATAGTAGCCCGGGCCGTAATGTCCGATCACATGTTCCAGCTGAAACGCGATTTTATGATCGAAATGGCTCTGGCAGCGAATGTTACCGTCGTTGTAGGTGACGTCGATTTGGCAATCCAAAGAGTCGTCCTGAGCCGGTTTTTTTTTCGCGGCTCCGGAGTGCGTCGTGCGAAACTCGTAATAGTCGGCCTTCGCGATGCCCGCGGCGAACGGCATGCAAATGATCACGGCGTAAAATATCAATGGTCGCATGACTCTCCTCGTGTGAATTGGGGATCTGCAAAGGATGGTCCAAATGAAGCCGGCTCTTCAATTCTTAACCAACTGCGCGGATGTAGAATGGTTTGGGTGCTGCTTGAAAGTCAGCACTCAATCGGCATTTTGAGCAGGACGTGGACAGGTGTCGTGCTTACGCATGCCGATTCGGAAGAATGAAGGAGGTGGGATGAAACCCGCCTGCCTACATATAGCCCCATTTCATTTTCACGTTGCGCCAGGTTCGCCGCAGTTTCGTAGCCACCGACGCCACGCCTTCACTCGGGTCGCGCTTCCACTTCTCCATGAAATATTGCCGATTGTGCGCGGCATGCTGATCGCCACGCTTCTTGAACTCACCAAGCGTCTGGCTGCCAAAATGGTGAATGAATGACGCGCCCGTCACCCCATAGCGAATTCCGGCTTCGGAAAGCCGAAGCGCGTAGTCCTGATCTTCATAGCCACCGACCAGATATTTTTCATCAAACAACCCGATTCGCTCGTAGGTCTTGCGTGTCAGCACCACCGCGCAGAAATCGTAATCGGGCCAAAGCCTGCCCAGGTTTTTGCGCGTAAACTCGCGCGATCGACCTTCGAGGTCATAATCAAACGGGCCGCCGGCGGCGTAGGGCGAAATCATGCCGATGCGGTGGTAGTCCATGGCCCAAAGCAGTGAGCGGTACCAGCCCCGGGTTACCACGATATCGTTGTTGAGAATGCCGATGGTCCGGCCGGTCGCGGCCTTCAGCCCCTGATTCCAGGCCGGCGCCACTCCCAGGTTGGTTTCGTTGCAAATCGTAATCAGCCGGTCGCGCGAACGATCCAGCTCACGTGACTTGGTTTCGAGGTACTGCCGGGTGCCGTCGGTCGAGCCATTGTCGACGATGATGATCTCGTAGGGCTGCCGGTCGGAATCGCGCAATATCGACTCCAGGCAATCCTGGGTGAACTTCACCTGATTGAAAACGGGTATGACCAGGCTGGCAAGAAGGCTCAAACAGAAGCCTCGGCGTCACGCGAGTGCCTGCGGGCCTGGGGCAGGCAAAATCCGGCCATCGTTTCCTGGCACTCAGCGATGATATCGTCGACAATTTTTTGTACAGGCTCGATGGAGTCGATCAGGCCCACGCCTTGGCCCGCGCTCCACACCTCTTTCCATGAGGCCTTTGCCGCGGAATTTTTAAGCAGCAGCGCTCCGCGGGCGTTCACCAGCAGCTTGAACCACTTTTTGATGTTTTGGTTCTTCAGCAAGATGCGCTCGATGGTGTTTAGCTCAAGCCCCAGTTTTTCGACGAACGCCGTGCGAATCACTGCGGCCGGAGTGCCCGTGAGTTTTGGCGTAAGCACGATATCCTCGGGCGCCGAGCGCACGATGGCGTTTTTATAGCTGTCATCGGCACAACATTCAGTGGACGCGATGAAGCGCGTGCCGATCTGCACGGCCGAAGCACCCAATGCCAAAGCTGCGGCAAGACCACGGCCGGTGGCGATACCACCCGCCAGTACGACCGGGATTTGCAGATGTTTGACCAGGTAGGGGACCAGCACCATGGGCGAAATCGGGCCGGCATGCCCCCCGGCGCCGGCGCTGACCGCGATGACGCCATCAGCGCCCATGT
>JACQAW010000464.1 GCA_016194725.1 Deltaproteobacteria bacterium | reverse complement strand
CGAGGGCCTCAGTCATTCCGAAATCGCCCGACGCCTTGATATCGGCCGAACCTCCGTTCGCCGCCTGCTCAAGCCTTCGTAAATCCTCTACCTTGCCACAAGAAAATGGCCTGATAGACTGGTACGGATGGAGCGCTTACGGTCATACATGCGCGCTCTGTTGTAGTAAATTTCTGATTCAAGGTCCAGCTGCCGTCCGGCAAAACCGTAGACGACCGCTGGCGAACTTGCCGAGATCGTGAGCGGCGCCTGAGCGGTTCGTTCACCGAATGCAGCAAATGCCATCGTATCAGCGGCAGCAGCTCCATTGAGGACTGAGCCTAAATGATCCGTGACGTATGCCTTCACACCCTGCGGAGAGATTTCGGCTAAGTGCTCGTCGATGCCTTGGCCGTCTATAAGAAGCGTGGTGGAGCCGTCGCCGGCAGTGCCAAGCAGAATCTTGTCCTGATCTCCGAGGTAAACGAAGGAATGATTAAACGCCGGGTCGGTGCCGACCTGAATCTTCTTCGCCACGCGCCGACCAAAAGGATCGTAAAAATATTGTGCGCTTTGCACCACGGTGTCTGTGCCCAGGTCGAACGCGCCATTGCCGTTCACGTCATTGACCTTCATGTAGGACGTGAGTTTCGCGTCGCTTCGATAGGTGAACAGATCAATGATTTGAGCTGATGGCGTGGTCCGCTGCGTGATATTTCCCTGGCCGTTCGCGTCCATCTGGAAGCTGTGTAGTGCATCACTCAGGATCGTGTTGGCGTAGAATGCGCCCCCACCATTGACGTTATCGCTTGTGCGATTTCCCGTCGCATCGTACGCGAGGTTCCTGTTAACAAGCGGCCCGAGGTTCGTGCCCTGATTCGCAGTGAAGGCAGACGAGACGAGCTGATTTGAGTTGTTGTAAGAAAGTGCGAAGCTGCCATTCTCGCGCGTGAGGGCGGTAATATTTCCGGCGAAGTCATAAGCGAGATTCTCGCTCATTGCCTTCGCGGTCTGGCCGTCAAATCCGTTCCATGCCACGCTCGTCGGCCTGTTCAAGGGATCGAAGCCAAAGCTTCCAGAAAGCCCCGTCGAGTGCGTGACCGAAGTTCTACGGCCAAAGCCGTCGAAGCCCTGTGACACGGAATAGTTCGAGCCGCTAAAGGCCGACTGGACCCCAGTGAGCCGTCCAGCAGGATCAAAGCCCGCAGCAAAGAGCTGACCCATTGGTCCGGTGACGCCGGCAATATTTCCGGTGGTGTCGCGCGTGACGGTGAAGTTCCCCTGTAAGAGATTCAACGGGTTCGAGGAATCAGAGCTTTGAGTGGAGTACGCCGTCAGGGCGAACGGGGGTGCATTCTCATTGGTGAAGCTTAACTGCTCAACTTGGTTGCTGGCCGTCGCGATCTTCACGGTATCGAGTTGTCGCTGATAGGTGAATGTCGAGTTGTCCTCGATGGTCGAGCCTTGCTGTAGTGTCTTTTGGATCATGCGGTCAAGTGGGTCGTAAGCCATGGTCGTCGTCGAATGTGCAAACCCCTGGGCGCTAAGTGCATAGATGTCTGTCGAGGTGAGTCGCCCTGCGGGATCGTAAGAAAAGTTCGTAACTTGTGTAGCCGAAGCCGGTCCACTGCTGGCACCCGTGGTAGTCGGTATTGTCTGCTGCACGAGCCTGTCGTTTCCGTCGAAGCTGAACGTCGACCGGTTTCCGCTCGCATCGGTCTGTGCGATCTTGTCGCCGCGCGAGTTGTATTCAAAACGCGTGACGTGATTATCAGCATCGGTCACCCGCGTGAGTCTCTGGCGGTTATCATATTCGCGACGCTCTACGTTTCCTGCCCCATCAGTGATCGAGGTCGGAAGATCCCGCACATGGCAGCCAACCGAGACAATGTTGTAGTTGATTTTCATGACCTGATTTTTCGCATCGCTGATTTGAGTGAGTCGGTCGCGTGCGTCGTAGGTGAAAACAGTCGTCTGTGCCGCTCCACCGTTCAGCGGCGTCACGGTCTGCGTGAGAACTTTTCCCATTACGTCGCGCACGAGCGAAAGTGATGGTCCAGCGTTGTCAGTGATCGTGAGCAGCCGATCAAAATCATCGTAGCCATACGTGATCTGACGAGCTGACGCAAAATTTCGCCGAGTGAGTCGGCCGCGCAGATCGTGAACAAGCGTCTGAGGGTTGTGGAGGTCCGCGATGCTTAAAAGTAAGCCGTTTGCATCGGTTGTGTTCGAGTACTGCGTGATCCCGTTGTTTACTTGTAAAACGGGGCGAGGAATTAATCTGAGGTAAGGACGCGATTTTGCGTGCTCAGATTCAGCTACTTGCAGTTGTTCGAGTTTAAGCGCAGCGCCCATTTTCCGTTTTGAACCCCGATGCATTATTTTACCCCTCAAAGGCTGTTTTGAGGGAGGTTTATTCGGGTTTTTTTGGCTGGATTCCTGGCAGTTGAGCGGTCGGTATCTTAGACGAGCTTGCGGTAATCGATGCCAAGCGCCAGGGCGAGCTTCTTAGCTGCGATCAGCCCAATGGTGCGCTTGCCTGACTCCATTGCAGCGATGTGTGGCTGTGGAATGCCACTCTTCGTTGCAAGCTCACGCTGGGTAAGCTCGGCACGCCCACGGTAAGCGCGAAGGGCTGCTGATGGTCGGCCTGAGTCCGGCACGCGACGCTTGATGGCGGCGCGTGTTTCTTCGGGGCTTAGCAGGTCACGCGTCGAGAAGGTGATGGCCTCCTCGATCACTTTTTTGACGAGCTTGAGCCTTTTGGGACCAATTGTCTTCAGCTCTGGGTGGCGCTTGACCAGAGCTGACGCGAGGTTTTTGGGCGACAAGGTAATATATCTCCAGGTTGATGATGTTAGGTGATGAATCCAACACGGCTAATACGCTTCCTTCCGGTGAGCTACGGAGACGATGATGATTGATGGTGTCACCACTTCGTAGAGCACGCGATATT
>JACQAW010000032.1 GCA_016194725.1 Deltaproteobacteria bacterium | reverse complement strand
CTACCTCGGCACCTTCCCCATCAAAACCGATCTTTATTGGTCTTGGGCCGGCCAGAAGATCAAGTGCAGTCTGAATGGTGTTCAGGTCGTTCGCATAAAGACAAAACGATTTAATAAGGTTTTCACCCTGTGCCCGCTCAGCATTTTGGCACAAATCAGCTTGTAGTTCGCCGAGTGAAAGCGCATCGCGGAGAACTTGCTCCTGTGAATGAGCAAGAGCAACAATCTCTTGGTCCTTCTCAATCGTAAACAAGTCTGGATGGCGTTGTAATTCCTGAATCACGTCGCGAGTACTTAAATGCCGATAATGTTCATCGCGATTTTTTTCAAGGATTTTCAGGTTATTGATCGCTTCTTGTAACCCTGCAAAACTATATGCTGAACTCAGGCGGAGAAAGTCGGCAAGTGCCATCATTGATCCGCGAACGATCTTGAGATCAGAGGCATCGAGAACGACGCGCTCAGCTTTCAGGATGTCCTTTAGCTCCATTGTGCTTGTGTAGCTGCAATACCAGTTGTCGAATTGATACAGTTTCGCAATTGGATTGCCATGTGCATCGTAACCGCCGCCGGAGGTTTCGGTGTAGGTGTATACGGAGTGTTCGCAGCGGTAGTCAGAAGTTGACTTCATCTTACGGAAGCCCAAACGAGCCAAATTAATATTCAATTCGAGGTCATTTCTGCCCATGAGTCGGCTCAGTTTTTCTACGGACTTTACCACCTCTGGCAAAAGTTCGGTTTTCAGAAAACGTTGGACTTCGTGGTAATCGGCAAACGGGGATTTACCATCGGGGAGCCTCACTGCGAACTTGGTGAGCTCAGGCAAATTGAGTTTCTCGATTTCTTTTCGAAGTGACGCCAGCTTTTTCTGATCGTCAGGCTCGGCCACCTGAGCAAATCTGCTGATGAAGCCTTGCATTCTCATCAGTGGCTTGGTGACTGCGCCGTAGAAGTTGGCTTTGCCGTTGTTCGGATCAAGCTCCAGTGCTCTGTCGAACATCTTATCGGCGTATTGGATGCCTTCGGGCACGAGCAAAAGTTCGCCGATACGGGCATATTCCGCGGCGGCTTCATTGGTATGTCCTTCGGCGACAAGCCGTGCGGCAGCCGCAGCACTTGCTGCCGCTATCTTATGTGGCGCTTGACTGGCGGTATTGCTCGAATTCTTCGAGCACCCGGTGGATGCCACCACTAGAGTCATCGCGACCAGCGCGATTGAATAAGAACGTGTCAAAAATAACATGGGGAAAACCTCCGGAACTTCAGTAAACCAGTAATACTGCGTGTCATATAATTGAGATTATCGAGATTGGTCTGATATTGGGATTTATATTTTTGTCGCAATTTGCGGCCACCGCTGGTGCTGGCCAGGATGAAACGTGTTTATGACCAGGAGCCCCTAGGTTTGTGTCCCTGCTGCGAACTTTAAAGCACAGTAGACATATCCGGGCGCCATTTGGATTAACAGACGCTATTGCCTTATCGAACTTCAAAAAAGAAAAGCGATTTCAATGCGTTGATTGAAGAATTCCGCGAAATTTTGGTTTTGCTGTTTTATTGCGATCGAACCGCATTCTCGCAACCCGTAAGTTGCCAAGAATGCGGTCAAAAAAAGTTCGATATCCCTATCAAAAACCGATGAACTGAAAAATGGTGGTCCCAGCAAGAATCGAACTTGCAACAAAGCTTCATTGCTCGCAGCTTCGGGCAGTGGGGCTATGAGTCAGCCGACGGCGTCGCTATAAAGCTCTTCGCAGTATTTTTTAAGCGCCGACTTCTCGTCCTCGGAGTCAAAGCTGAACTTGATTCCTACCCGAAATTTGTACTGCTCGGAGCTAAGCACCTTGGTGCTCATCGTGTAGGGGGCGCACCACATCACCTGGCCCTTGACGAAAAGATGCTTGGGCTGCTCGATGACGATCGACACGACTTCGCCTTTTTCGATAGGCACGTTGACGAAGCAGCCCACGCCGGTGGGGCTCAGGTCGTTCAAAAACACTTTTTTATCCCACGCTCCGTATGCCGATCGGCTTTGCCACCAGTAGTGCCCGCTTTGGGCGGTGGAGGTACGTGCTCGGTAGGAAGGGTCGCTGCAAATTTTCAAAAATCGCCAAAAATCGAAAAGAAACTTTTTGTTTCGGCCACCACCCCGGAGCGCGTGGGCTCCGGGGTGGTGGCCGGCACGGGGCGAAAGCTTTGAGTCTCGCCGTTGCCAAGCCGCATGAGTTCCCCAACTCTTACATCCGCCGACCAAACCCCTAATGAAAGGTCGGCGGCTGTATCGCGCTCGCGGCATCTGGTGCATCCGCGTGACATTCACCCCGTGACTTCTGGTGACTGACGCACTGCATTAGCAACCCTTGTGCCAGCCTCTAAAGCTGCGATTTCAGGCTTGGGCGAAGGGGAGTGGCAAAGAGTTGTCCAGTTTCAATTCGGGGAAAGGCTGGTGCAACGGACCCAGTTTGGAACTGCGCGTCACTCGGGCCGTTCAGTGGCATTTCAAATCAAACAGGGTAACGCCGTCACCGGTAAAGAGGACGGTATTTTTGGAGATCTGCAGCCAAGTGGCCAGTCCGCTGGTTTCTGGCCCATGTTCGCGCTCTTCCCAGGCCAGAACGTCAAACCCCAGGTCACACAGGGCATGGGCGCGCTCGCTGGGGTTGGCCGCTTTGGAAAGGGCGGTGAACAGGATGCTGGAGTCCCGAACGCTGGCACTGGGTTGCTCAAGATAATAAAACTCGTTGTCAGAAGTCCAAATCATGCGATTTTGTGGTGATAAATGCAGGCTGGCCCAAAGCTTCACCTCAAAATGATGGTGGTAGGTGGCCAGATAGTTGTCTGTGGGCCGAAACACCAAAGGCAGGTTCATCCAGAGCAGATGAACGGGCAGGGGTACGCTAATCAAACCTACGATAAGCCAGGCCACTGGCACCGCGCGAGTGGCTCCGGGCATCCAGCCGCGAATCAAGGTGGTCATCAAAAATTCGATACCCAGAGCGGACACGCAAAGCAGCACGACGCCAACTGACGGGGTAAGCGAACCCATCGCAAGCTCGGCGATCAGTGACAGCAACCCAAAGAGCACCAATGCGGGAATGACCGTCGTTGCAGTGGACTTGGACGTGGACTCGGTTTGCGGCTGTTCCCGAGCAAGCCACAGATAATAGCAGATTGCAGGAAACCCAAACCCAAGCAAAATTTTCGCGGCCCCATTCCAGTCGGCGTCCCACACCAAAAGGGGAGTAACCGGCATGCGGGATAAATCGGGTGAGGGGTACAGAGTGGTGCCCATCTGGGAATAGTTGCGCCAGACGCTGGGAATGAGTCCCAGCCCAAGCCCGGCGACTAGCGCAGCCAGGGTTTTAAACGTGGGCCATTTGGAATTTCGAACGCAGCAAAACACGCACACGGCCAGAAATCCGGGTAAGGTATAGACCTCAGAAGCCTGAGCGGCTACTGCCGTACTCCACAGCAACCCCGCTAATGCCGCCGAAACCGGCTCCAGTGACCTGAGAACGAGCGACACCGCCCCGAGCACCAGCATTGCCGCGGGCCAATCGTTGGCCACCAGAGTTGCCGACGCCGAGCTGGGCCCACAGGCGATCCAGGCGAAAAAAAACGAGGCGGGCAGCGCCACGCTCGAAGCCATTCCCAGCTGATGGCGTCGTTTGGCCGTATCGTCGCCCTCAGCATCCACGCGCACCAGCATATCCCAGCCCGCGGCGACGAAAGGCATGATGAGTCGCGCCAGCACGAGCAGGGTGAGCAGCTGACCCGCCGTATAGGTCACGAGCTGCGCGGTAATCTGGGTGCGTACCAGGGCTGAGCGGTGAGCGGGGCCGAAGGCCTTGATGACGATCAGCAGATGGTAGGTCAGGCCCTGCCAAACCGCAGCCAGAGTACCAAAAGGATGCAAAGCATCGATCTGGTTTCGGCCCTCTTCGAACCAGCGTTTGGGTTCGTAAAGAATATAGGCCAAAGGCCCGTTGGCATTGTGCGGCACCAGGGCGTCGAGCCCGCGCAGGCCGGCCCAAAAAAGGGGCAGCACCAGCCAAAGGGCCGCGCGCTTCCAGCTTAACGGCGAAAAATAGCGCGCAAGTTTCAGATGCAGACGAGGCTCGGTGTCATTGGTTTTGCGTGACTGAGGCAGGGCAAACAGTACGATTCCAATAATCATCAAGGCGACGTGCAAGCCGGGACTGCCGCGGCCAAGCAGACTTAAAACGAAGTAAACCTGCGCGGTCAGGCCAAAGGCCACGGCGTAGTGCAGGCGGGCGCCCAGTGCTCGACGATCGGCCTGTTTAAACAGGGTACGAGTGAGCAGCCGCGACCAGCCCCCGACCTCGAGCCAAAGGCAGACCGTCATCGAAAGGGCCCAGAGCCAATCGGTTAGCAAAGTTTATCCGAAGGTACCAAAAACATGGTCCCAGAGCGAGCCACTGACACCGAAACGTTTGTTGGGACTGACGTAGTGGTGGAGCATGTGGTTCTGCTTCAAGCGCCGGAACAGGGCGGACTTCGGATTCCAGAAATGGACTGCAAAGTGGGTGTAGTCGTAGCAAAGGTAGCCGGTAATAAAACCCGCAAAAAACGGCTGCACGTGGTGAGTGCCCAGGAGCAGCCAAAATAGCGCGTAGAAAATGATCGCGAGGATGCCAGCGGCGACCGGTGGCATGAGCAGCCGGCGCTCGTCGAGCGGATCGTCATGGTGAATGCCATGAATCAGAAAGGCGATGCGTTCCTGAAAGGGGCCATGGGGTTCGAAGTGAAAGATAAAGCGGTGTAAGAGATACTCCGAGATCGTCCACACCAGCAGCCCCTCCAAGGCCAGGGCCGTGCAATGCACCAGGCTGGTGTCGTGCGAGATCATGCCGTTGGTGAACCAATAAACAACCAAAGGCCCCCAGAGCGCAATCGGCATCACGGGGTGCACATAGGTGAACTGCTCAAGAATGGAGCTCTTGAAGACTCTGATGTTCTTGCCAATACGCATTCCATCCGATTTTTACAGAATTAGCGCGGGATGTAAAGGCCATAACCTTTCTCGGGGCTAGATGATTTCACCATCCCAAAGAGCTTCGAGAAAGACCGTGCAGGGCATGATGTCCACGCCTTGCAGCTTGCGCCGTTTCTTGTCCCTCGATACGACGATTTTTTTTTCAAGCGCGTGCTCGCTGCCCAGTTCGCGCAGGCCGCGCAGGTCGCGTTCGCTGGCCAGTTCGGTCATTTTGACCTCGATAGCCACGCGGCCCCCAACCAGGAAGTCGACCTCATGGCCAGTATGAGTGCGCCAGAACTGAATCGGCTCTTCGCGTTCGGTGTAATCGAGGTAAGCTTTGAGCTCCAGGTAAATCCAGCTTTCGAAAAGCCCGCCCAGCTCGGCGCCCACTCGGGGCAAGGTTTTTCGCCCCAGGAGCGAGTTGAGCACGCCCAGGTCAAAGAAGTAGAACTTGTTTTTGGCGACCGCTTTTCGCGAAACTTTCTTTGCGCGAAATGGCTCGACCAGGGAGCCGATGAGGGTGTCGGTCAGTACCGCATAATATTCGCGCACCGTTCTGGCGGGAACCTGCGCGTCGTTTGCGATGGACTCGTAGTTGAGAAGCTCGGCATTCGAGGTCGCGGCGGTGACAAGGAATCGCGAAAAATTCTCGATGCGTCTGGCAATGGCCTCGGCCAGGATTTCCTCTTTGAGATAGTCGCCGGCGTAGCTGCGCAGCTCATCCCAGGGGTCGTCGGCCAGATAAACGGGTGGCAACGACCCATAGTGCAGAACGCGATTCAAATCGAACTGATCGGCGATTTCCGGATAGCAAAAGGGATGCAGCTGCAGTGTTTTCGCGCGTCCAGCCATAAGCGAAGTGTGACTTCGCCTGAGTTTTCGCGCGCTGCTGCCGGTGAGTAAAAACCGAATGCCGCGGCTCTCGATGAGATCATGTACCTCATCCATGAGGGCAGGTTGCTTTTGAATCTCATCGATCACCACGAGCCTGTCGGTGGGCTTGAGCGCTTCGCGGATAAGCGACGGACGGGCCGACACCGCCTGAAAGATGTCGGACTGCAGCAGGTTATAGACGTGATCGGCTTTGATCTGGTTTCGAATCAAAGCGCTCTTGCCCGTTCGTCGCGGGCCGAGGAGCAGGACGCTTTTTTTGTTCAAAACGCGGGCAACGTCCAATTTCCGCTGAATGTAACGAGGACTTGAGCTTACCATGCCTAAGAGTCGCATAGCTACTGCGGATTTTCAATCAAAATCCGCAGTAGCTATGCGGCTAGTACCTCGCCCGCGTAAAGATCACCCAATCGAGCAGGGTTTCATTTCCGGAGGTAAATGTTCTTGGGCACGTTGGCCGCGTCCACCCCGGTGGCTTCGCCCGCCAGAAAGCGTTTTGTAACGAGCTGGTAGCGCGTGCCCACGATTTCGAACAGGGATTTGCTCGCGGGATGGAACCCGTCGCTGCTCACATCTGGACCTTTGGCTGCGGGTTTTCCGAAGCCCACGGCCTGCGACCCCGGTGGGCCGGCTTCTTTTTTCTTGTTTCCGCCTTGCAGCCCGGCAAGAATCGAGGCCATATCCGGCATGCCGTCGCCGCTGTGACCCGCCGACGCATGCCCTTTTGCGCCGCCTGTGGACTCAAAACTGCCCTTGGCCACCTGAAGCTGTCCCAGCTCGGGGGCAAGCTCTTTGAGGATCTGATCTTTGTTTTGCTCAAGGGCTGCCACCACGGGCAGCATATCACCCATTTGCTCGCCCGCGACGGTCATCCCGGCCATCATGGGGGACTGGCCGTCCATCAGCATGTTGTTGACCTCATCTGCGCTGTGGCCGGTAGTGGCTTCGAGCAGCGCGGGCGCCAAGGTTTTGGCTTCGCTGGCAGCGGTGGCGTTGGAGGCGGCCAAGTTGGAGGCCGTGAATTTCTTTTTGTCGGCAACCGGCACGTCCCGGAGCAGTTTTGGTTCCGAAGAGTTGCTTGAGGCGCCGGTGTCGGCGGTCGAGCCAGAGTTTGGTCCGGCACTGGTGACGGTCATTTGGGCCGGGGCGGCTGAGCCACCTTTATAGACTCGCAGCTCCAACGCGTACTTGCTGGCCTTGTTGGCCTGACTAATACTCATGCCCATATTGACGCCACGAATGCCTGCCTGCAGAAAGTGGGTGATGGGCTCCATGGGGCAGTTGATCTCTTCCTGCTGGCTTCCTTCTTCGCTCTTGGTATTGCCATTCATGGACATTTGCGCGGCGTCCATCACCAGGGACGCGGTCAGGCCCGTAATGCTGCCCGCGTCGATTTTTTTGGTAATCGCGGCTCCCGCTGCCATTGTGGCGACACCGCCGGCCACATCGACCCCCACCGCGACATATCCTGAGATCTGGCAGGCTTTGCGCGTGCTTTCGCGGAATGCGCGCGCTGCTTGAGCCGCGGTGGCAGTGGCAAGCGCGGCGGCGGTCAGCCCCTGGTAGGCGAGAATATCGGCCTGAAGCTGTTCGACCTTGGGAAAGGCTTTGCCATACTCTTCAAAAATTTTAGCCAGATTTTTTTTGCTTTCCGCGCAATCTTTATTTGCGGTCTCAGATAGTTCTTGAGCGCTGTCATCACATCCTGCGAGAAGTCCGGAGCCGGCATCGCCATAGGCGGCTGCGACTTCGGCTGCGATTTCGGCCGAATCCTTCAGGATATTGACCTGATTGAGGCCGATTTTGGCGTAGTCTGCGGTTAACTGTGCTGCATCGGTGTTCATCTGAATTGCCGTGGTATTTTGTGTGGTCGCGGCCGTTACCGCGGCGGTTTCAGCGGCGTCAGATGGGCTTTTACTGTTATTTGCCTTCTTGCCGGTTTCGACCGTGGCTTCGGCATTTGCCGCATCACTACCCGCGTCCTTGACCAAAGTGCCTGCGTCCTTTACAGCGGTGTCCATGTTCGTATTGAGGTCGACCACGTCTTTGTCTTCACTTACGGTTGCATCGGTGCACTTGCCGGCGTCTGCGGTGTACAGAGGACCCGGTGCGAAGCCCTTCGGATATTTTGGTTTTGGTACTTCGCCGCCATCCATTTGGATGCACACGGCGGCGGCCTTGGTTGAATCGGCAACCATGGCTGCGACACTCTTGGTGCATTTCGCCTCGTCGGCCAGCCCTTGAGTGACTGTTTTCGCATTTTCCGTCACAAGCTTGGTGACTTCCGGTATTTCCTTCGTAAGTTTTTCAGAGGCTTTGCTTGCGGCGTCCGCGGCAGCTTTTGCGGCCGCAGCCGCCTTTTTGTCCGCCTTCTGCGCGGCACATGCGATCGCGCACAAAGTTCCCGCTGTCGTGAACGCCAGGCATTCACCACCTTGAATGACCGCGGCGGTGATGGCGAGATTCTTTTCATTGCACTGCTCGCTGGCGGCGGATTCGTCGGTGACCGAGCAAGGGTCGGCAATGCCGCCGTTGGCTCCGTTCTGGCCTTGCACTGCCGAGTTCCCCGTTGCCGGGTCGGCGTGGGCAAGCGAGACGGAAGTGAGTACGGGCGCGGCAAGTTGCACGACAAAGGCCACGAGCACCAGCATCGAAGTCGATCTGAAAAGACCCCTTTGACCAAATTTAAGCACACGTCCCCCGTACGTTAATTATAACGCGAAGGGACTGGAAATGTATTTATTTAATGGTTCCGAAGATTTGGAAAACTCATTTTGCAGTAACGTCGTGGACTCTGTGGACGTGACAGGGATTGAACCTGCGACCCCCTCCATGCCATGGAGGTGCTCTCCCAGCTGAGCTACACGCC
>JACQAW010000433.1 GCA_016194725.1 Deltaproteobacteria bacterium | reverse complement strand
GTATTCGCGGTAATCGCTGTAATCGAAAAGTGTTCTGCTCATCGCCTGCCCCCTTTCTGCTGTGTTGAGCGGAAGGCGCGTGTCCTTAGCGTTTAAGCTTTAGCTTAAACGCTCCTGGACAGCGCCGTTGACCACCCAGTTCTCCAACGTACTCATGCAGTAGAACGTATAGCTTTCCGTTCATCAAGCGGCTGGGAAGATTTTTCCTGGATTTCTTTAACTTCTGTTAACGGCCCGCGTTGCGCCTGATATCGGCGCGGAACCCCAGAAGAAATCGCGATTTGTGGCAAGAATTCGGCGGGCCAGCTCGGGGTCGGGCGTGGTGTCGGTCTTGCATTTTTCGTAGCCGTTTTTCAAAAAACTGCGTCGTGAAAACCCGGTTCCACCCGTCATTTCTCAAGTAGGTTTTCACGACGCCAGGATGTCAAGCCCCTGCCAGGCTCAGGCGATCAGTTTCAGGGCCATCATGCCGTTGGAGTTCGCCTGCGCAAGCATCGCGGTTCCCGCCTGCATGAGAATGTTCTTCTTGGTCAGCTCGGACGATTCCGACGCGATGTCGACGTCTCGAATGCGACTATTGGCTGCCGATAAGTTCTCATCGGCGACGTTCAGGTTATTGATCGTCGACTGCAGCCGGTTCTGGAGCGCGCCGAAACCGGCACGATTGTCGTTGAGCACGCGAATGGCTTCGTCAAGCTTGGCCAGGTTACCTTGCGCATCCTCTTTTTTCGCCACGGTCATACCAGCAATACCCAGCTTCTCGGCAGTGGCATCGGCCGCGGTGGTATCGTAAATCATCCGATCCTCCGCCGGCTTGTTGTGCGTGCCCACCTGAAACTCAAGCGCCCCGCCCGTGCCGTTCAGCAGATTTTTGCCATTGAAGGAAGTCACCTGCGAGATACGCTGCACCTCTGAAACCAGGTTCTGCACTTCCTTGTCGGTGAAACCTCGCTCAACGTCACCCACGGTATCCGTGGCCGATTGCATCGAAAGCTCTCGCAGCCGGATCAGAATATTCTGGATCTCATTGGCTCCGCCCTCGGCAGTCTGAATAAGTGAGATTCCGTCATTGGCATTGCGGTTGGCTTGCCGCAAAGACCGGATTTCCGCTTTCAACTTTTCAGAAATCGCCAGGCCCGCAGCATCGTCACTGGCACGGGTGATTCGCTCGCCCGCCGCTAATTTTTCGAGTGACCTGTTCTGACCTTCACGATTCGTATTCAAGGTGCGCTGTGAGCTGAGACTTTGAACGTTAGTCGCAATTCTAAAACCCATGGCCTATCCCCCATTGTTTTTGTTGTTTGGCTTGTTGTTCATCGGGATGCTTCACCAAATTGATCCAGTCCGGATCCGTCGTTCGGGCGACGTTTGATGTTGCATACCGATGTATTTCAGTTCGGTATTCTCCGATAATTCCATAGTTAATAATTGATTGAATTAGTACAATTTACCTATCGTTTAAATAATTATAAATATCAATATGTTATTAATTATAAATCAAAGTATATGCGGCGTGTATATGAGGCAAATAGAACTAGATCTACAACTATAAATGGCAAAAGGGGTGATCAGCGTGGCAAAGTGGTGCTTGGCAGCAGGGGGCGCCGGTTCGAACTTTCTTTAAACACCTTGCCCCCATGCCCGCGTCTTCCGTTTTCCCGCCCGGCACAAATTTCCGGCGCGCAAACTCCACTGCCGCCGACACACGGACGGATGAACCTAGTGCGGCGTTATTCAAAACGCTTTGTGGAATTTCGAGCGACGCTAAAAAATCCTGACTCATTAACTCCAAATACTAAAACGAACTGTTTCATCGGGACGATTTCATTCGGTAAAGCGTTTTCGTTTTCTCAAGGCGCCCGAACACCGTCCGATAGGTGCGGTATGAAAAAATCAAAAATTGTTTTGTTGGCGTGTTGCATAGTCACGTTCTCGGGCTGCAATCCACTCGATGCCTTGAATAGCCAGATTCAGCAGACCGGACACATCCCTTTTCAGACTCCACTGGCTTTTTCTGAAACCGGAACCCTGGTGGGCGGAACACCAAGCCGCCTGCAGCTGGTGGCGCCACCCGAAACCTGTTTTCCCAAAACCATCGACGGCGTTCCCACCGGACTGCGCTTTCGCGACGACACCGCGCTACCCAGCACCTCGCACATGACCAGCGTGGGCTTTGACGCAAACGTCAAGATCCTCAAGGGCCTGTCGGCGGCCAACGGCACGCTCAACGCCGGAGTCAACTTCAGCCATGTCGACAAGATGGAGCTGAACTTCGAGGGCGTGCATATCGAATACATGGACTCGATCAAGCTCACCCAGCTTTATCGCGAGAAGATGGGCTCGCTGTGCAAGGACTACCTGGACCAGGTGGCCTTCATCGTCCAGGCGCTGCAGGCCGACAAGATGTCGTTTAAGTTCTACAGCAAAGACGGCGGTGGCCTTTCACTGTCGATGGACAACATCAAAGGCATCGTCGACATCGGCGTCGATTTGAAATTCGAAATAACCAACAGCGTCGAGCTCGTGATCACAACGCCAAAATACCTGGGCTATCAGTTGGGTAAGCTGCAACGAAGCGACAATGGGCTGGCCTTCTTTCGCTCGTCACGCACCCAGGGCGACAAATTTGTCTTCGACCCCATTACCGTGTTCGACCCGCCCAAGCCTTTGGCGCCACTTTCGATCGAAGAGCGCTCGCTGGCCCCTTTCGACGCAAGCCCCACCGACTTCCTGCCGCTTGAGCCAGGTTCGGAAATTCGGGTTCAATAGACCCGCTCACTCAGCGTGCGCTTTTCCGGCATCCTCGGTGTAAGTGCCGCCCGAGGTCTTCGAGTGCGCGTAAGGGCAGTCCCTGAACGTCTTCCCCGTAATGCTCTACCGCGGCATCGACAGTGTCGGAACTCTCGTCAGATCTTGTAGCGGCTCAGGTTGATCTGATTGGCGAACTCGGGCATGGTGCGCACCCGAAAAAAAGTGCCTTTTTCGGTTGCGCGCTTGGCCTCGATGTTTCCCAGCTCATGAATCTGCGCCACGGTTTTGCCGTCTTCGAAGGGCACGACGACTTCATAGGTCTGCATCTCGCGGTCAAAGAATTTCATGATACGCTCGCGGGCCTCGTCAACCTGCCTGGGGTTGTGCGAGCTGATGAAGATGGGCTGTGGGGTTTCGTAAGTTCTCATGAGGCTTGCGCCCCACACCTTCACCAGCGAAACGTCGGTGCACTTGTCCATCTTGTTGAACACCACGAGCATGGGAATGTTGCGCGCGCCCAGCTCGGCCAGCACGCCCATCGTGACCTCAAAATGCCGTTTCACCTCGGGATGACTGGCGTCAAGCACGTGCACGAGCAGGTCGGCCTCGAGAACTTCAGCCAGCGTGGAACGAAAACTGGCCACCAGGGCGTGCGGCAGCCGATCGATGAACCCCACCGTATCGATACCTAGCACCGCCGGCCGGGACTTGGGGTTGAGCAGCCGCACCGTCGCGTCCAGCGTGGCAAAAAGCGCATCCTCCACCAGCACGTCCGAGTGAGTCAGGGCATTGAGCAGCGTGGACTTGCCGGCATTGGTATAACCCACGATGGCCACCTTGAGCAGCGACTCCCGATGCTTGCGGTGCAAAACCCGCGCGCCTTCGACGTCCTTGAGCCGGCGCTGCAGCATGATCATGCGATCCTGTACCAGACGGCGATCGACTTCGATTTGCTTTTCACCCATGCCCTTGCCTTTGAGCGCGCCGCCGCCACTGCCGCGTTGCCGCTCGAAGTG
>JACQAW010000432.1 GCA_016194725.1 Deltaproteobacteria bacterium | reverse complement strand
TCCTATGGACTCTTTGCCCCCTTCGTTTTACTCTGGGGCCTCATTTCATTTTACTGAGGAGGTCTCCATGTCAGATATCTTCACGAGCGGTCCCGAAGTCTGGGTTGTCGACGGTCTTCGTTCCCCCTTTGCCAAATCCGGTGGTGTGTTGAAAGACATGAAGGCCGTGCAGCTTGGCGTGCATGTGCTGCGCGACTTGCTGTATCGCATGAGCCTGGATCCGAAGACGATCGACGACGTGGTGATCGGCAATACCGGCAGCCCCGAAGACGCGGCCAACATTGCCCGAATCATCGCGCTCGAGGCGGGAATTCCGCAAAGCGTGCCGGCCTATACCGTGCATCGCAACTGCGCGTCGGCGATGGAGTCCGTGAGCCAGGGCTTTATGAAAATCAAGGCCGGCCTGGCCGAGACGGTCGTGGTGGGCGGCACGGAGAGCATGTCGAACATGCCGCTGATCTACTCCAAGCAGATGACCGAGCTGTTTGCCGGGCTGATGGGCGCCAAGACGATGCCCGCCAAGCTGCAAGTGATGTCGAAGTTCAGGCCGCAGTTCCTGAAGCCGATCATTGCCATTCAGGAAGGCCTGACCGACGCGGTGTGCGGACTGAACATGGGTCAGACCGCCGAGCTGTTGGCGCGCGAAAGCGGAATCACTCGGGACGATCAAGATAGGTTCGCGCTGAGGAGCCATGAACGCGCAATCAAGGCTACGGAAAGCGGACGCTTCAAAAAAGAGATTTCGCCGATTTCGGTCGCTCCCAGATATGAAACGTTTTTGTCCGAAGACCTGGGCCCGCGCAAAGGCCAGAGCCTGGAAGCGTTGGGAAAACTTAAACCCTATTTTGACAGGAAAAACGGCACAGTCACCGTGGGCAATGCGTGCCCGATTACCGATGGTTCGTGCATGCTGATTCTGATGCGGGCCGACAAGGCGAAAGCACTGGGATACAAACCGCTTGGAAAAATTCGATCGTTCGCGTTTGCCGGCCTGGAGCCCGAGCGCATGGGCTTGGGCCCAGCTTACTCGAGCCCCAAGGCGCTGGACGCGGCTGGAATCACGCTCAGGGAAGTGGGCGTGGTGGAAGTGAACGAAGCTTTCGCGGCGCAGGTTCTTGCCGTGCAGAAGATGTTCGCAAGCAAGAAGTTCGCACAGGAAAAACTGGGCCGTAGCGAGGCCACGGGTGACATCAGCGATGACATCCTGAACATCAATGGCGGAGCCATTGCGCTGGGGCACCCCGTGGGCACGACCGGCGCCCGGCTGGTATTGACTGCTCTGAAAGAGCTGCATGAGCGCAATGCGCAGTTTGGGCTGGCCACGCTTTGCATCGGTGGCGGCCAGGGCGGCTCGGTCATAGTCGAGAAAGTTTAACGTCAAAGTTTAACGCGATCGTTTGAGGAGATGGAAACAGATGGAACTCAGCCACGCGCATAAGAGCGAAAAGGGAAAAAAGAACGTGCAAGCAGAAGCATTCAAACTCGTGGATCATACCAAGCTGGCCCCCGGACTGTTCGCGCTCCACTTCGACATGCCCGGTGAAAAAGCCAATAAACTTTCGCCAACGGTGATGATGGAGCTCAACGGCATATTGGACGCGCTCAGGACGCGCACGGATATCAAGGCGCTGGTGTTTGTTTCGGACAAAGAGTCGATTTTCATCGCCGGAGCGGACATCGAGGTCATCAAAGACATTCGCGATGCGCGCGAAGGGGCTCGTCTGGCGGCCGAGGGCCAGGCCGTGGTTCAGAAATTCGAAGGGCTGCCCTTTCCGGTCGTTGCCGCCATTCATGGCGCGTCGATGGGCGGGGGCACGGAGCTGGCGCTTTGCTGCAAGTACATCGTGGTTTCGGATTCCGCGGCGACGAGAATCGGGCTTCCCGAGGTCAACCTGGGCGTGCTGCCGGGCTTTGGCGGCACGGTGCGCATGCCGGCACGCATAGGTCTTCAAAACGCGATGGATTTCATACTTACGGGCAAAACGATGAACGGCGAGAAGGCCGCCAAGATTGGTTTTGCCGACGCGGTATTGCCTCAGCAAGACTTTCACAAGCGAGCGCTGGCGTTCGGTGGCCGGGTTGCGCGCGGCGAAAAGGTTGCGCGCACGCTCAAGAAGACGTTGATGAATTCCGCGCTCGAGGGAAATGCCCTGGGACGGGCAGTGATGTTTTCGCAGGCCCGCAAGATGATCATGAGCAAGTCCCGGGGCCATTACCCCGCGCCGCTCAAAATTCTTGACGTGCTGTCGGCTAACTTTGGCCGCGATAAAAACGACGCGATCAAAGCGGAGTCGAAAGCCTTTGGCGAGCTTTCGGTGACCGAGGTTTCCAAACGGTGCATCGACCTTTTCTTTGCCACCGAAAAGGTAAAGAAGCAGACCGGGGTGCCGGGCGGTGGCAAGCTGGAGGCCGCGGATCGGGCTACCCACATCGGCGTGCTTGGCGCTGGAGTCATGGGCGGTGGTATCGCCCAGCTGGCTGCCAGCAAGAGCATGCCCGTGCGCATGAAAGACATCGACTTCAAAGGCCTGGCCATTGGGATGAATGCGGCTAACAAGCTGTTCAGCGGGCTGGTGAAGAAACGCAAAATCACCAAGCGTGAAGCGGATTTGAAAATGGCCCTGATCAGCTCGACTACCGACTATTCCGGATTTTCGCGGGTGGATCTGGTGATCGAAGCCGTGGTTGAGATCATGGACGTGAAAAAGAAGGTTCTGCGAGAAACCGAAGCTCAGCTGGGTGAAAAAGCGGTTTTCGCCACGAACACTTCCTCGCTGTCGGTAACCGAATTGGCCAAGGCAAGCCACAGGCCTCAGAACGTGGTGGGGATGCATTTTTTCAATCCCGTGCACAAGATGCCATTGATCGAGGTGATTCGGGGCGAGAAGACGGGTGACCGCGCGGTTGCCTCGGTTTTTGAGCTGGCCAAACGGCTGGGCAAGACGCCTATCGTAGTTAAGGACGGGCCTGGCTTTCTGGTGAACCGCCTGCTGATGCCTTACCTGAATGAAGCGGCTTATCTGATCGCCGAGGGGGCTCCTATCGAAGAGCTCGACAAGGCCGTCTTGCAGTTCGGAATGCCCATGGGCCCGGCAACGTTGCTGGACGAAGTGGGTCTGGACGTGGCCGTGAAGGTCGGCAAGATTTTGCACGAGGCCTTCGGCTCGCGCGCCAATCCGTGCATTCTGAATACGCGGCTGGTGGATGGCAAGCTGTATGGCAAGAAGTCGGGCAAAGGTTTTTACTTGTATGATGAAACCGGCAAAAGGGGCGAGCTGAACCCTGAGATCTACAAGGTGCTGGGCGTGACGCCGGCTTCACCGAGCAAGGACCAGAAAGCCAACTGGATACCGCGTTTGATGTATCCGATCATCAACGAGGCGGCACTCTGCCTGGCTGAAGGCATCGTGGCTGAAGCTCAGGATGTTGACCTGGGCATGATCATGGGCACCGGCTTTCCGCCGTTCCGCGGCGGGCCGCTGCGCTATGCGGATTCGGTGGGCTTGCAGGCCATCGTCAACAAGCTCGAGGAGCTGGCCAAAGTGGTAGGCCCCCGGTATTCGCCGTGCGCTCCGCTGGTTGAACGCGCACGGAAAGGGCAGACTTTCTATTCGTAGCTTAAGGCAACCGCTCGGCCGAAAAGTTGGCTTTCGCTATCTGATGGCCAAGAAGAGCTCGTCATTCCTGTCGATCATCACCGCGATCAGCGTGGGTGGTGTTGCCGTGGGCGTGCTGACGATGATTGTCACGCTGTCGGTGATGTCGGGGTTTGAGGACGAGCTGAAGAAGCGGCTCTTTTCGGCGGAAACGCACGTGCTGGTCGAAGGCAACGACGGTTTTTTCAAAACGGACGAGGCCTTGCTCAAAACAATCGAGGGGATATCGCCCGCGATTGAAAAGGTTTACCCCGTGCTGCAGACCGAGGTGATTCTACGTTCCGGCAAGAAGGTGAACGGCAGCATCCTGAAAGGCGTGAGCACGGGGCAGTTTGATTGGGTGCAAAAGCACGTCGTGGAATGGGCGGCCAAGGAGCTTGTCGATGAGGCGACAGCCGGCGGGACCGCGCGTATTCTTCTGGGCAGCGAGCTGGCCTACGATATGGGCGTCACGCCAGGTGATATGGTTACCGCCGTCTCGCCTGTGGAAAGCGAAGGTCCTTTTGGAGCGGTGCCTCGGGTGAAACGCTTTATGGTCGAAGGCGTATACAAGACCGGGGTTCCCGAGCAGGAGCTGCACGTGATCTTCGCGTCGACACGTGACGTGGAGTCGTTTCTGAAACAGGAGGGCATCCTGAGCCAGATCGAGGTGCGGGTGAAGACGCTCGAAGATGCGCCCCGGATTTCTGCCCTGCTGAACGATCGCCTGGCCGGCAAATACCTTATTCGCCCGTGGCAGGAACTGAATGCGCATCTGTTTCAATCGCTGCGGCTGGAACGGACGGCGATGTTTTGCATCCTGATCTTCATCGTCATCGTGGCGAGCTTTAATATCATCAGCACCCTGACCATGATGGTGCTGGAGAAAAAGCGGTCGCTTTCGATATTGCGCGCCATGGGCGCCACGCGCAGCCAGATTGGTGCGATTTTTATCTGGGAGGGGCTGGCGATCGCCGTCGTGGGGATTATTGGGGGAGCTTCGATTGGGCTGGGTATCTGCGTGGCTCTTTCGAAATACCCGCTGATCGAGCTGCCGGAGTTCTATTATGACCGCACGCTGCCTGTCGTGGTTCAGCCCGGGTCTATTGCGGTGATTTGCGCCGCGGCCCTGGTAATAGTGCTGTTAGGAGCCCTGACACCGGCCCGAAAGGCCTCTGAAGTCACGCCGATACAGGGTATTCGCGAAGGCTGAGCGCGAAGATCTTGGCAGGTCGCCGCAGTTGGGCTACGGGTTCTACCGTGGGGCTAAGTCTAGGTCATTTATTGATATTGGGAGTGATTCTCCTGTTGTTTGGGACAAGGCGTTTGCCAGAGCTGGCATCGGCGCTGGGCAAGACCGCGCGCGCGTTTCGCGACTCGCTCAATGGACCGGATGGCGGGGGTAAAAAGTAATTTGCCGAGTGAGGGAAAAATGAAACCAGTCGCAGTGGGAGCAGTTGCCGTGGAACAGGTCGTAACTACGGGAACTCGTCTGATTTCCGCGGTTTGGTGCCTGCTGGTAGTGGCCGGTAGCGCTGTTGCCGCTGAGCCGCGTGCCGCGCTGGTGGTGCTGGCGCAGGGTCCGAGTGAAAACGTTCCAATTGACCGCTCAGCGCGTGATGAGCAATCGCTGGTGAATAGATTGAACGCGGTGATGGTTCGCAATGCCACGAAAAATCGTTATGGGCGCTCGACGTTTCTGGTCGATGACGGCGCCGACAAGGACGCTCTGTTTCGCTCGATCTCGAGGCTTGCAAATGACGGCTTTGCGGTTGACTTGATGGTACTGGGTGGCGATAGCGCCGACTCGATCAATCTTCGAAGCGGCGCGATTGGGGCTCAGGATATTGCCGTCAATCTGCTGCAGCTGCGGGGTCTCAAGACCGGGGGCATTCGTTTTGTTTTTACTTCGTCGGGCTCAAGACTGGCGCCGGTGTGGCGTGAAGCGGGAGCCGTGACCGTGCTGAGCTACGCGGGCGACATGCCGCCGTTCTTTTTTCCGCGCTTCATTAAACAGTGGGGCGCTGGCCGGTCGGTCACCCAGTCGGCAGCTGAAGCAGGAGCCTTTTCGAGTCGACTGGCCGAATCTTTTTCCCGTTTCGTTCCCGAGGCAACTTTGGCCGCGCATGCTGGCGTGCTGACCAGCGCGCCAGCCTTCGATGGCCAGGACCTGAATATCGCGGGCGATGTTCAGGCACGGGCGCTGGCTTTGAACTCCGTGCTTTGGCCAGAGCATGCGCCGAAGCGCGCGAATTATCGTCATACGGCTCTTGCGGAGGGAGTGATCAAGATCATCGCGCGGCTGCTGACGCCGGAGCTTGAGCTGATGCCGGTGCATATTGCCGCGCTGCCTACTTTGGTGGATCAGTTTGGCGACGCCGCATTCAGCACGGCTCAGGGTGTGTTTCCGGGCAGAAACGTAAACGAGATGGTGCTGCCGGGTACCGATGTGCGCATTATTTTGGCCAGGTTCATTCCAGACCTGGACAGTTATATGCAGGAGCTGGTCAATCGGCTGGACTCGCTTCAGATTACCCGTGGTGACGGCAAGATGCTTGTCGATGCATGGCTGGCGGGCGACGGAATCCGGTTTTCGCTCAGGGACGCCAAGGGCTCGAAGACGGGGCAGCCGTATGCGGTGGACCTGAGTCGACACCTGCATTTTGAAATTTCGATGAAGAGAGACAGCATTACGCTGGGCAAGATTCGCGGCTTCACGGTTCAGGTCAAGCTGCCGGTGGTGCCTGATGGCGTTACGCCGCGCAAGCTTCGCCTGGACACTTCGACTGAAACGCTGACCATATCCGCCGGTGCAGTCAAAGGGCTGGTGGAGGTTGTGGGCAAGGCGGATGTGAGGGCCAAGAAGCTGACGGGAGTGGATTGGCTGGCCACCATTCTCAAGAATGCGCCGCTGCTGCTTGGGCTGCTTTTGTTCGGCGCCACCTGAGCGAAGACAGGAAAACGCCCCCCGTAATCATGACGAAGGCCGGTACAAAGGCCCAACCCAGGCGTTCGTGAAAAAAGGCGGCGCTGAGAAGAGTGGCCACTACTGGCTGCAAGGTGACGTAGGCCGCAACCTGGCTGGGGGTTGCGCGTCCCAGGGCCCAGGTGTTTAAGGTGTAGGTTACCGTGGTGGACTGGATGGCCACGCCGATCATGAGGGCATGAGTGGCCAGCGGCGCCTTCAGAAGCGAATGAACCAGGGTAGCCGCTGGATCGAATGCGGAATGCAGCCCAAGATTCAGGCCCAGGAGCAGCACGCCTTCGAGAAGATAGACGCCCGTGAGCGCCAGCGCCGGATATTTTCGCGCCAGCGGCTGACTGATGACGAAGAAAATGGAAAACGACAGAACATTGGCCAAGGTGAGCAGGTCGCCGAACAGCTGCCCGCCCTGTGGCCGGCCGATCAGGACCAGCACGCCGATGATGGCGATGGCGATGCCGGTGGTCCGCCTGGGATTCCAGGTCTCTCTGGCAGCGGCGATGCTGAGGACAAGGGTGATGGCGGGTATGCAGGCGTTGATGAGAGAGGAATGGCTGGGCGTGGTGCGTTTAAGGCCTTCGGCAAACAAAAGCTGGTTGAGCACGATACCGAAAAAACCCGAGAGCCAGAGCCGCGGTAGTTTGAATGCGGGCAGGATCCGGCGATCAAGTATGAAAGGAAGTAGTGTGGCCGCGGCGATGACCACGCGATAAAAAGCCCAGGCCTGGGGCGGCACCTCGTTGATGATGAGCTTGGTGAGAATATAGCTGAGACCGAACATCACCGAAACGACGGTCAGGGCGAGATGGACCTTGCGCTGGTCATTCATGAGCGGGTTTGGAATAGGGCGTGATAAGTGCGCTCATGATGCCTTGGGGCAGGTGATAGAGCGCCGGCAGGATCGAGTTTTTCGCCCAAAGCGTGCCGCGTGTCTTGAAGATCTCGATGGACTCTTTGCGGGCATGGCGGCCGGCCAGCGCAATATTACAAACAGGATTCAGGTCTTCGGACGGAGTGGCGGATGGCTTGTCTTCGATGCCGTCATATTGCGTGCCGAGCAGCGTGGCGAGCCAGGATTCCGCCGCATTGGCTTCTAGAGCGGATCCGGAACTGGTAGTCCAGCGGTCGCCGTCGCGAGAAAGCTTGAAGCTGCCGCACCTGCCCGAAGCCTGCAAATCTTCGACGTCGTCGGGCTCGAAGGTGGTGATGCGGCGATCGCGCACGTCCAAGGCCTGTTTGTTTTCGAGCAACGCCACGGAAACCACCGGCAGCTCGGCCAGCAGGGGGCGTTTGGGAAAATAGGCGAAGATCTGTTTGCCCGACAGGTTGCGGTTTCCGAAAATCACGACCTCGGAGCCGACGGTCGGCTTTTCCCAGCCCAAGGTAACGGCCAGCAGCGGCTCTTTCATGCCGTACTCCTGCGCGTCATTGGGATTGAGAGGGCTTTGGGTCTGATCGTTGACGACCTTGATGATATCGAGCAGGTGATTGATGAGGTTTTCATTGACACGACGATCGACGGTCGGCTTCTCATCAAAGGATTCGAGCTGCCAGTGGGTGCCCGCTTTGGTGAGGGCAACTTTCTTTGTGCGAATGAGAAGCTCTACCTTTGACACTTCGCCCAATTTTACGAATGGCGTGTCTGTCGTGCGTTTGCGGTAATCGAGCCAGGTTCCAATGACAATGAGCGTAAGACTAATGGCTAAAACAATGAGTTTCCGAGGTGCGGTCATGTTGACATCGTATTTGGGTTCTTCTAGCTTTTGCAAGTAGGAGTCACGCGATGTCTGTATGGAGTCTACTAAAAACCGGCGGTTGGACCATGCTGCCGCTCTTCATCTGCTCGATCGCGGTTTGGGGCGTGATTGTCGAAAGACTCTGGACCCTGCGCAACTGGCGCGAAAAGAATCGCGAATTTTTGCTCTCTTTTTCTAACCTTTGGCTGCGCGGTGACCGGGATGGCGCGCGCAAACTTTGCGACAAGTCTACTGTGGAGCTGGCCGAGCTGGCTCGCGAGATCATCACCCAGGGTGGACAGGCCGGCTCGATGCGGGCTTCGGACCCGGCTTCCGGGAAAAACGATTTGCTCAATGACCGGGTGCTGGCCCGGCTGGAGCGGCGCCGGCTGGAGCAATCCGCCGATCTGCGACGCTTTTTGTGGGTTTTGGGTACGATAGGTTCGGCGGCTCCATTCATCGGGCTTTTCGGGACCGTCGTTGGGATCATCAAAGCCTTCACGACGATGTCGGAGTCGGGCGCTGGCGGATTTACCGTCGTCGCCGCCGGTATTTCTGAAGCGCTGGTTGCGACCGCGGGCGGTATTCTGGTCGCGGTGATCGCCGTATTTTTCTACAATTATTTTCTGGTCCGTGTCGGTGCCCTGCAGTTTCAGCTCAAGATGCTTTATGAAGAGATGCTTGAAGTCTGGGAACAGGAAGCTCCGCGTCCGTCGACTGGAAATTCCTGAACATGGGAATGCATGTAAAAGCGGGGCGCGGCTCCAAATCCGGTGGCGGTTATGACGAGTTCGATTCGCCGGATATCGTGGCGGAAATCAATATCACGCCGCTCACCGACGTTTTTCCTTGGGCCTGCGCTGAAAGCGGTGCTGGCCAAGTCGGCAGACAAGACCGTGGTATTGGAAGGCGACCGTCGTGCCGTACTGGGTACTGTCGTAAGAGTGATGGATGAAGGCAAAAAGGCGGGCGCGCTGAAGTTTGCCGTGGCTACTAAAGGGGGCAAGGAATGAGTTTTGCGCGGCGATTTGGCATTGGCCGGAATTTTTATTTTTATGTCGCCTGGTCCACGGTTTCGCTGCTGGCGCCAGCTGCTTTTGCCGGCTCGGATGCTCCCTGGGTGGGAAGCTTTACGGCAAAGCACGTGGTGGCGGCGGTTTCGCCCGATAACTCCTTTTCGGTGCTCGAAACGCTGATTGCCTCGGCCAACGAGTCGCTGCACATTTCGGTGTACGAACTCGACAATCTTTACATCGGCAAAGCGATCGGTGACGCGCTTGACCGCGGCGTGGCCGTGACGCTGCTGATGGAAGGCGCCCCGATTCCCAAGCTGCCCCAGAGCGAGCTGTACAATGCCAAGCAGTTCGCGAAAAAAGGCGCGAAAGTTTATTTTTATAATCGGGCCAAAGATAACGATCGTAACGAGCGCACGTTCAAATATTTTCATAACAAGTACACCATTGCCGACGGGCGTCGGGTGCTGGTGGGCTCGTCGAATTACGGAAAAAACGGGCATCCCGTGGAAACGAGCTTTGGCAACCGCGAGTGGGAAATCGTGTTGGATGACCGTGCGGCGGCCGAGCTTTTCGAAGAAGCTTTTCAGCACGACCTGGGCTTGAGCGGCGAGTGGGCGCTTTATGGCTCGTCGGACCGGTACAAGGTCGACTCGTCGTATGAGCCCGATATGAAGACGCGTAAGGGCCATTACGAACCTCATCTGGAGCCTCAGGACGCCTACGATGTTCCGGTTAAAACGGTGTTCGCACCCGAGAATAGCCTGGATGAGCGCGCTGTCCTGGGCACGTTGAACAACGCCGAAGAGTCGGTGGACGTCGAGCAGCTGAATTTTGAAACCTACTGGGGCGATAAGCCCTATAATCCCACGCGCGAAACGAGCCCTTTGATGGACGCGGTTTTGCGGCTGGCGCGCGCGGGTAAAGCGGTTCGCATCGTTTTAAATAACGACTGGGTTTTTCACGAGCCGGATCCCAAGGCCTTCGAGTTGGGTTCAGTCGATCTGATGAAGCTGTTCACGCACCTTCCAGAAACGCTGGATGAAGACCCGAACGAAGGTGCCAAACCAAAACGGGATAATCCCACGACGATGGAGTACCTGAACAAGATTGCCAAGCGCGAGGGCCTGCAGCTTGGGGTGCGGCTTTTGAATTACAAGCGCTGTGGCTTGAACGTGCTGCACAACAAGGGAATGATCGTTGACAGCAATATTACGTTGATTTCGTCGCTGAACTGGGGCGAGAGCGCCATGAAGTTCAACCGCGAGGCAGGCGTGCTGGTGAAGAGCTCAAGCGTGGCCCATTTTTATTCGCGCGCGTTTGAATACGATTGGCGTTGCTCGGCGCCATAGGACTACGTCGAAATCAGGTCGACCAGGCTTTTGAGATTGCGGCACTGGAGTGTTTTTGCCACGGCTTTGTCGACCTCGGAAAAAATGGGATGCAGAATTCCGGACATCTCGCGGCTTACCGGGCAAGCCTTGAGCTCGGGGTTCTTGTTGAGGCACAGGATGCCACCTTCCTCGACTGCCGCGTAGACGTCCCGAAGCGAAATCTTCGCTGGCGGCCGGGCCAGGGAAATGCCGCCATCTTTGCCTTCCTTGGCTTCCACGAGGCCCGCTCTTTTCAGGGCCCGCAGCAGATTCCGAATCACAACGGCATTGGTGTTCACGCTCTTGGCGATTTGCTGCGAAGTCGCGCGCTCCACTCCGTGCTTTTTAAGATAGCCCAGGACGGCAAGAGTATGAATGGCGATTGCGAATCGGCTGCTGGTGGACATGATGGTTTGTTCCTAATCTACTTGAGCAGGCCCTCGACCTCAAGAACTTTGGCCACGGCAGGGCGGGCAGCCACGCGTGCCATGTAGCTTTCGATATTGCGGTACGACGTGAGCGGCAGCTCGAGCCACTTGGTCCAGCCCACCACCACAAACGCGTAAGCATCGGCGGGAGTGAAGGTCTTGCCCATCAGATACTCTTTGCCCGCGAGTTTGGAGTCCAGGTAGCCCAGATATTCATTGGCCCTGGCCGCCAGTGTTTTGCGGACGACTGGCTGAATAGCCTTGTCAAAGCTGGAAACCGAGAATAGTGCTCCGACGCCCTTATGTAGATCGGCGGCTACAAAGGACATCCAGTTCAGGGCTTCGGCGTGTTCAATGGTGCCCTGCGCGGGCAAAAGGCTCTTGCCGGCGGCTTTGTCGGCCACGTAGGCGTGGATGGCCAGATTCTGGTCCAGCTGCTTGCCGTCGTCGGTGATGAGAACGGGCAGCGTGCCCAGCGGATTGAGCTTGTTGATCAGAGCGAGGTTGGGATCGGAGGCATTGTCGAAGTCGACTTCGATTGCCTCGTACTTGAGGCCGGATTCTTCAAGCACGATGTGGCAGGACGTGGAACAGGAACCGGCCGAGAAATAGAGTTTCATTTTGGATCTCCTTGATTCAATTTTTACTGTAATACTAATTTATACAGTATAAAAAGTTTGTCAAGGCCTGGCGAAAAGGGGGCAATTCAAAGCAATTGCTTTGGGCGAATTTCGCGGGTAGCTTTTGCGGCACGACCGCAGCTATTTTCTCATCTCGACCTTTATGGAAGACCATCTGGCTTTCCATTCGCGGAATTTGAAAGGGTGAGCTCAGGGGCTATAGGCGGCGCATTTGTTGGCGTGCGCGGTATACCATTCATTGCCTAGCAGCTTGCCGCTCACGCACAGAGACCACTCCAGTTGGGGCACGTTGCCGCCGCCGCTGTATTGTTTTTCGACGCGGGCAAACCATTCTTCAGCCTGTTTTTTCATGGCGCTTTCGCACGCATCGGAAATTACGCCGTCCGGACCGCAGTCGGGCAGACGCTTGAAGGCGGGCGATTTTTCGGCGCAGTTTTTGTCGGTTTTCGCCCCCTTGGGGCACATCTGTTTCCATGCCGGCACCCACTGCCAGGTGTTGAAAGCGGCGAGGTCGGCCGCCGAGAGCAGACCACCGCATTTGCTGCGGCTTCTTTTGGCGAAGTCTTCGGCGTCGCTGGCCGAGTAGAGCCTGTCGGCGCGGTCAATGTGGTAGCCCTCTGAAAGGCAGCTTTCGCAAAGTTCTTTGGTGATGAATGCGCGGGCATCGGTGGGCCCCTCGCCGCAAAGGAACCGGCAGCCATAGACCGGATCTTTAAGTTTGGCCATAAGCACCGGGTCGGTGCGATCGGCCATGCCG
>JACQAW010000470.1 GCA_016194725.1 Deltaproteobacteria bacterium | reverse complement strand
TTCCGCCGCGACTGGCCGGCATTCATGTTGCTATTGTGCCTATCGCCAAGGGTGGTCCCGACGATCAGAAGCTCGTCGACGTGGCCGACAAGTTGGCCTACGAGCTCAAGAATCCCGAGTATTCCGGCACATTGGGCTACAACATCAACGCCAAAGTCGATCGTGATACCCAGCACAGCCCGGGCTGGAAGTTCCACGAGTACGAGCTTATCGGCATCCCCATTCGCGTCGAGCTTGGACTGCGCGATCTCGAAAAAAACCAGGTCACCATTGTCCGGCGCGACACCGGCGTCAAGCAGTTCATTCCCATCGCCGATGCCGCCAAAACCATCGCGCGCGAGCTTGGTCAGATGCAAAACGATCTGCTCGAACGCGCCCGGGAGGCGCGTAAGAAGTATTCCTTTGTCGTCGACGACTATGAAGATTTCAAGAAAAAGCTCGATGAGCCTGGTGGCTTTCTTCATTGCCACTGGTGCGAAAAAGCCACCTGTGAAGAACAGATCAAGAATGAAACCAAGGCAACCATTCGCTGCATTCCTCTCGACGCCTCCGATCGACTCACGCCGGCAGTCGAGCAGGGCCGTTGCATCAAGTGCGGCGACAAATCGATGTCTCGCGTAATCTTCGCGCGCAGCTATTGATGGTGATGAGCACAATGCCAACCGCCATACGGTCCGAGCCGCAGCTCGTTATCGCCATCGACAACTCCACGGTGGACGAAGCCCGCGCGCTCACCTGCGAGCTGGGCGCGGCCGGTGTCACCTGGGTCAAGGTGGGGCTAGAGCTCTACACCCAGGCTGGTCCCTCGCTCGTATCCGATCTGAAGAGAAACGGATTCCACGTTTTTCTCGACCTGAAACTCTACGATATTCCAAATACAGTGGCTAAGGCCGTCAAAGCGGCTGCCGCCACCGGCGCCGATCTGTTGACGGTTCACGCCTCAGGCGGGGCTGAAATGTTGCTTGCCGCACAGGATGCAACCCGAGGCACGGCGCTTTCGCTTCTCGGCGTGACCGTTTTGACCAGCTTTGGCGGGGCCACGTTTGACGAAGTCTGTACGGCTTGGGGTGCACAAGCAGGCAGCTCGGTGTCGCGCGGCGCGGTCGTGCTTCGGCTCGCCGAAATGGCAAATGCCGCCGGCCTGCCGGGCATCGTTTGTTCCGCCTCCGATCTGCGCGATGGTGAGCTTCAGAAAATTTCCTGGTGCGCGCCGCCGTTACTGGTCACTCCGGGAATTCGAAATGCCGCCGATTCCCGCGACGATCAAAAGAGTATCGCAACGGTCGAGCAGGCTGTGCGTCTTGGTTCCACGCACCTGGTTGTCGGCCGCCCAATCACAGCTCCTGCCAAGGGCACGCGCGCTCAGGCCGCAGCTGAATTTTTAAGGCAGATCAAGGAAGCTCATGGCGTCTCGTCTCATTCTTAGCGGTTTTCGCAGTATCGAAGAATGCCTGCGCGCGAATCCCGATCGCATCGCCAAGATACTCGTGCCGGCCGGCCGCCTTTCGCCGCGAGTAAGCGAGCTGCGCGACCATGCTCAAAAACGAGGCGTTCGCGTCGAGGTCAATCCCAACAAGGCTGACGGCGAAGAAGCAGTCCTGGCCGTGTTGAATGATTACGAATATGCGGAATTTGATGCGCTCCTCGACGACTTGGCCGATTCGGTGAAGCAAGGCAACCGTCCCGTGGCGCTTGCTCTGGACGGCATCACTGACGTTCACAATCTTGGCGCGATGCTTCGTACCGCGGCCTTTATGGGTGTTTCCGCGGTCATCTTGCCCAAAGACCGCTCCGCGCTCATCAACGAAACGGTCTACCGCATCGCCTCCGGCGGACTCGAATATTTACGTGTAACCCAGGTAACTAACCTGGTCACAGCCCTCGAAAAGCTAAAAGAGGTCGGTTTTTGGAGTGTGGGCTTCTCGGAACATGCCGAGCAGGACCTGGCAAAACTAAAAAACGACTTTCCGCCGGTAATTGTCATCGGAAATGAGGAAAAGGGCATGCGCCAGCTGGTAAAGGAAAACTGCGATTTTCTCGTGAAACTCGTTGGACGCGGTGAGCTGCACTCTTTAAATGCGTCTGTTGCGGCGGCTCTCGCAATGTCTTGGGCCAGCCAGGACCTCTAAAGCTGGGGTGCTTTGTCCAATAGTAGGGCAGCACCCCCACAATTCCTGTTGCATTTCCGTTCTTAAAACATATATTACAGCGAATTCATTTGCGAGAAACCAAGGCTCCCGACTCAATACTTTGTTCGAATTTCAACGGAAATTCGGAAGAATATTAAGGGATGCCATGGCTTTTTGTTGTTTTTTTGACAATTAGATAGCGGCAAGCTGGTGTAGCTCAATTGGTAGAGCAGCTGATTTGTAATCAGCAGGTTGCGGGTTCGAGTCCCATCGCCAGCACCAGTTTTTTGGTCGGAGGGGTACCCAAGTGGCCAAAGGGAACAGACTGTAAATCTGTCGGCGTTAGCCTTCGAAGGTTCGAATCCTTCCCCCTCCACCACC
>JACQAW010000469.1 GCA_016194725.1 Deltaproteobacteria bacterium | reverse complement strand
GGGCGCGATGGCGTCTCGCAGGGCTTTCCACCATTTGCGTACGTCCTTGATCTGGTAATGGTCGCCGGGGTTGCCGTCGGTGGAGTCGCCGGCAAGAACGACCGCCTTGGGCTTCTGCTCGACGAGCCGCTCGATGAGCTTGCGGAACTCAGGGGTGACCTGGCCTTTGGCGCCGACGTGGATGTCGGAGAGCACGACGATCTTCGAACCGTCGTCGATGGCGCCGGCAAGGGCGGGCAAGAGGGCAAGAAATGCAAAAAGAGCGAAGAGATACCGGATCATCAAAGGCTTATCGGCGAAATGACGCGGGCAATTTAGGCCACGGCAGAGCGGCTGACCCGGGTGCGGCGTTTGCTCGGCCTATCGCCTGGGGTGCTTGAAATTCAGCAGGAAGGGTTCTCTCTTTTCAGATGGGTTACCGGGTTCGTTTGGTGTACAGCGACTTCACAATCCGGCTGAGTTTGGACACTCGTGGATCGTGATCCTGCGCACTTGGCCCACGGATTTGGTGGCACACCGCTTGAAAGCTATTGGCTCTCAAGAGAGAGGTCCCAAAAATGAGATTGAAAGTTATCCTGACAAGTTTGTCTTTGCTGTTGGTTTCCGCGATGCCTGCTTTTGCCGGCATCTACATCGACTGGACTGGCCCGAACTGCGGCGAGTTCAGCTGGAACCGGTTCACCGGGAGCCGCGTTTTGATTCGTCTGATCAGCCGCAACGTGTGCCGCCAGCGCCTGGGTTCGCGTTTTCGCTGGATGGGCGGCGCTTGTGGTGAGTTTACCCCACGCGGCTCTTTTATTCGTTACGTAGGCAGCAATGCCTGCCGTTTTGCTTTGCTGGACCTACCGGCTTCGGGCACTGACAAAGGCGCCGTCACCGATCTCGATGATCCGAAGTCGACTGAGAGCAAGAATTCCGATGCCGCGCCTCAGCTGGATTCGGCTGGTTCGAAGCTCGGAGCCGAATAACCGATAGCGGTCAGCGCCGCTGGATTCACGATCACATTGTCGATTAGCCGGGTTGCCCCCAGATATACTGCCGCAGCTAGAAGATATGGGCAGCCCGGCAAAACCACGTTCGGCGAATTGAACGTGGGCAGCTCCACGCAATCCAGGTACTGCACGGTAAATCCACATGCCTCCAGAGCCTGGCGACCCGCTTCGAGTGTTGCCGAAAGGGGCGCGCCCGCGCGCAGCCTGGTGGATGTCTCGGCCAGCGTTTTGTAAAATCGGGGCGCAAGCTCACGATGGTCCGCGGACAAATAGGCGTTGCGCGAGCTCAAGGCCAGGCCGTCAGGTTCGCGTACGGTTGGGATCGCTTCGACCGAAACACGCAGATCGAGATCGCGGTTCATCTGGTGCAAGACAAAAAACTGCTGCGCGTCCTTCATCCCAAAGAGCGCCAGCTTCGGACGAACCAGATTGAAAAGCTTGAGCACCACGGTGGTGACTCCTCGAAAGTGACCGGGGCGAAACTGGCCGCACAGCGGCCGGCTGACTTGAGTCTCCTCGACAAAGGTGGAGTGAGCGGAGGAATACATTTCTTCCGGAGCAGGGGCGAAAAGAACGTCGACGCCTTGGGCGCAAGCCAGCTCGAGGTCGCGCTCGAAGGTGCGTGGATATTTTGCGAGGTCCTCGCTTGGGCCAAACTGCGTGGGGTTCACGAATATGGAAAGTACCGAAACGTCGCAGCGGGGGCGAATTCGCCTGAGCAGCTCGGCGTGCCCGCGATGCAGGGCGCCCATAGTGGGAACAAAACCCACGGTGGGCCGGGTGGCCTCAAGGCCGGCGCGCCAGTGCTGAAGTTCGTTTCGCGTGCGAAGGATCTTAATGGGTTTTGGCATCGAGCTCCCGTGGCAGTGCATTCCGCGCGGCACCATGTTCGAGATATTCGAGGTTTTCGAGAACCAGCTCCACGGCCTGGCCCGCTTGCGGGGCGCGGCCCTCGGCCAGAGCAAGAAGCGTGATGGCGAGCTGGGATTTCGGGGCTGTCGAAAGTTCGAAGACCCGCCGGGGATTGCGTGAAACCCACCAGCCGGCGTTGGAATTCGTTTCAAAACCCTGGTTGGGCTTCGAGATGTCGTTGATGAAAATCGCGTCGCAGTTTTTTGCCAGCAGCTTGGTCATGCCGTTGCGAAGCGCGCTGTCGGTTTCGGCGGCGAAGCCCAGAACAAACTGGCCGTTTCGGCGCTGTCGGGCGGCCTCGGCCAGGATATCGGGGTTGCGCGCGAACTCGAGCCGGGGCAGCTCGCCCGACTCCTTTTTAATTTTTCCTGCTTTGGGATTTGCGACATCCCAGTCCAGTACGGCGGCAGCCGCGATGAAAAAATCAGAGTGGGGCCAGGCCGCGAGAGCGCTGGTTGCCATTTCTGCCGCAGTTTTCACGGGTGTGACCGTGATGCCTTGGGGCAGCCTGGCCTCGGTTGGGCCGCAAATTGCCGTGACCTGATAGCCCGCGCGAACGCAGGCCCAGGCCAACGCCGCGCCCATCAGCCCACTGGAGCGGTTCGAGATGAATCGCACCGGATCGATCGGGCTGCGCGTGGGGCCCAGCGTGATGACCGCTTTTTTTCCGTTGAGTTTGGCGTAAAACGCCTGCGCGACGAGCTCGACGATGTCGTCGGGCTCAAGCATGCGGCCCAGGCCTTCTTCGCCACAGGCGGTGAGCCCGGGTACCGGGCCCAGCATGCGTACCCCGCGTGCGACAAGCCGGGCGACGTTGTGCGTGACCGCTGGATGCGCGAACATGGCCGGGTTCATCGCGGGCGCGATGAGCACGGGGCCCTGGAAGGCGAGCAGCTCGGTAGAAAGCAGGTCGTCGGCCAGGCCATGGGCAAGCTTGGCCAGCGTGTTGGCCGTTGCGGGCGCGACCAGTACCAGATCAGCCCAGCGTGCGGCATCGATGTGGTGGGTGCCTTGATTGCCCTGAGTACTGACGCCCCAAAGGGAAGTGTAGACAGGTTCGCCCGAGAGCGTCTCCAGAGTCAGGCGGGTTACGAACTGCTCGGCGTTTTCGGTAAGCACGACGCGAACGTGGGCACCACACTCGCGTAGCGTGCGCACGATTTCACAGGCTTTGAACGCGGCGATGCTGCCGGTGATTCCAAGCAGGATTTTCTTTCCTTCAAGCGCGGGCCTGAGGTTAGCAGTCACGAATGGCGTCATAAAGGTAGGCGATGCCTTTCAGCGTAAGATCGGTGTCGAAGTGGGTGATGTTTTTCGTGAGCCCTTTGAGCAGCGTGCTGATGCCACCGGTGGCCACGACCTTGATGTCGCGGCTGCCCAGCTCTGCTTTGAATTTATCGATCATTCCGTCAATCATCGAGGCATAGCCAAAGAGCAGGCCGCTGCGCAGGGCTTCGGAGGTGTTGGTGCCGATGGCTTTTTCGGGTGCAACCAGCTCGACGGCAAAAAGCTTCGCCGTGTTTTTGGCCAGTGCTTCGATGGATAATTCGATACCGGGCATGATCGCTCCACCCAGGTATTCGCCCGCGTGCGACACGGCGTAGATGGTGGTGGCCGTCCCCGAGTCTACGATGATTGCGGGCGCGCCGTATTCACGAATAACCGTTTCGGCGTTCACAAGGCGGTCGGCACCTACGCCACTTGCAGGCTCGGCCTTGATGCGAAAGGAAAAGGGCGTGCGGTGGTCGATGACCAGGAAATTCGAGTTTTTGAACGCCGAACGCAGCATGGCGGTGAAAGGCGGCACGACCGACGAGACGACCACTCCTTCGAACGATTCAAGCTCGATGCCTTCGAGCTTGCTGAGGACCGAAAGCTTGGCGCGAAACTCATCTGCGGTGCAGATCGGGTGGGTGGACACGCGCCAGGTCTTCTTGAGATTTTTATCCCAAAAGCAACCCAGCACCGTATTGGTGTTGCCGACATCAATGGCTAACAGCATGCGCTTTGCCTCCATCAGTGGGCAGGGTGGGCGTAGGTGGAGCGACTGCCTCCTGCACCTCGACTGGCGGCGCTGCCTGGCGAGTGCGGGCGATAAAACTCTTTACGGCTTCCTGGAGCGGCTCTTTCAAATTCGCCAGGGGCGCGACGAACTTGGGTACGCGGCCCGCGGTCAGGCCCACCAGATCATTGATGACCAGCACCTGGGCGTCGCAATTCGTGCCCGCGCCGATTCCCACCGTGGGAATCTTGATCGCTTTGGTGATCTCGGTGGCAAGGTTTGCTTCAACACACTCGAGCACGACGGCAAAGGCGCCGGCCGCGGCGGCGGCGTAAGCAGAGTCGAGCAGATACTGGCGCTCTTCGTTAGTTTTTCCATGCATCCGATAAGTACCCATGGCGTTGATGCTTTGAGGCGTCAGGCCGATGTGGGCGCAAACCGGAATTCCGGCGGTGGTGATGGCCTTGATGGTTTCGGCGACTTCGGTGCCGCCTTCGAGCTTCACGGCTTGCGCGCCGGCCTCTTTGAGAAAACGGCCGGCGTTGGTCACTGCCTGCTCGCGGCTGACCTGGTAGCTCATGAAGGGCATGTCGCCGATGACCAGCGCTCGTTTTGCCGCGCGGGCTACCGCACGGGTGTGGCGAAGCATGTCGTCCATCGTGACCGCGAGCGTGTTGGGCTCGCCATACATGACGGTAGCGACGCTGTCGCCCACGAGCAGCATATCCACGCCGGCTTCGTCCAGAAACAGGGCGGTGGGATAGTCGTAGGCGGTAAGCATGGTGAGCTTTTCTTTGCCCTTCTGCGAGCGAATCCAGGGAACCGTGACCTGTTTGGTAGCGACGTGCGAGCTCATGATTTTTTCTCCAGTCGGGCCAAACGCTCTTTGAGCGCCTCGGCTTTGGTTTTCCACTCAGGACGCCTCATGTAATCGACGAAGGTTTTTGCCACGACGCCCTGGGCTTGTTGGGTGATGAGCTGGGGCAGGCCGGCTTTAATGAACTGCTCGTTCATCGAAATGGTTCCGCACTGCGCGGCCTGGCTGATAGCGCTGAAAGTCGCGGCCATGCCGCGTTCGCGCAAAAGCCCTGCCACGAGCTCGAGCTCGGTGAGGCACTCCTCGTGAATCAGGCGCGCTGGAACCCCCGCGCGAGTCATCTCGTTCATGGTCCATTCGAGCAGGCTGAAGATGCCGCCGCAAAGCAGGGTTTGCTCGGAGATCAGATCGCCGATGGCTTCCTGTTCGAACGTGGCGGGCACAAGGTTGTCCACGGAAAACCCCAGCGCCAGACCCAGCTGGGTGACTTGCTGCGCTCGCGCCGGCGAGGCATGAAAGGCGGCTACCAGATGGTGGGGATTGGGATACGCGTTGGCATGAGCGGCAGCGAGTTTTGGGCCGATGGCTTTTGGGGCGAGCAGAGCCGCTTCGTGGCCCGGCGAAAAATGGGTGAGCTCACCGGCGTAAACGGCGTAGCCGTGGGCTAGCACCAGAGTCAGGGGACGTGCGGCCGCCGCAAGATAGTCGCCATAGATGGGTGCAATGAGATGGTCGGGCGTCATGGCCGCGATCAGTGCGGTGTCGGAGTCGTCTTCCAGCAAAGCCTTGCGCAACTGATCGGTGGATTGCGGCTCAAAGCCCGCG
>JACQAW010000423.1 GCA_016194725.1 Deltaproteobacteria bacterium | reverse complement strand
GGCGCGTAACCCAGGCCGACAAGGGCGAATGCGCGGCGATCGCGCGGCAGTGGGGCAAGGATTACTGGGATGGCGACCGCAAGTACGGTTACGGCGGCTACCATTACGACGGCCGCTGGGCGCCCGTGGCGCAGAAGATGATCGAGCGGTACAAGCTTACCGACAAGTCATCGATTCTTGACGTCGGCTGCGGCAAAGGTTTTCTGCTTTATGAGCTGCAAAAGCTGCTGCCCGGGGCGAAGGTGCGCGGGCTCGACATCTCGGAGTACGGCATTGCGCACTCCAAAGAAGAGATTCGCGACAAGCTTGTGCTGGGCAACTGCAACAAGCTGCCGTTTGCCGACAAGGAATTCGACTTCGTCTATTCGATCATGACCTTTCACAATCTCTATATCTACGACCTCTTCGCGTCGGTGCGCGAGCTGCAGCGGGTGTCGAAGGGTGAGGGGTTTATCGGCCTGGAATCATATCGAAATGAAAAAGAGAAGGCCAACCTGCTTTACTGGCAGCTGACCTGCGAAGCCTTTTTCACGCCCAAAGAGTGGGTGTGGATCTATGACCAGTGCGGCTTCACGGGCGACCACGAGTTTCTTTACTTCGAGTAAAAATCGCGAACGGCTGCAGCCACCAGCTCCACCTGCTCTTCTGACAGATATGAGTGCACGGGCAGCGAAAGAATCCGCTGCGCCTGGCGCTCGGTATTCGGCAGCGAACCCTTGCGATAGCCCAGCGCCTGCGCGGCTTCCTGCATGTGAATGGGAATCGGATAATGAATCTTGGTGTCGATGCCCCGCTCGGAAAGATAAGCCCGCAGCTCTTCGCGGCGTTCGCACTGGATGACGTAGACGTGATAGGTATGCCACTCGCCTGCGCGTTCGACCGGGCAGGCGACGACGTCTTTGAGCAGCCGCGTATAACGTTCGGCATTCGTACGGCGTTTTTGAATAACGCTTTCAAGCCTCGGAATCCGGGTGCGCAGGATGGCGGCCTGCAGCGTGTCGAGCCGCGAGTTATAGCCCCAGCGCACGATCTCTTCGCGATTCTTGAGGCCGTGGTGACCCAAAAGACGCAGCGTCGCGGCCAGCTTGTCGTCGTTGGTCGTAATCACGCCGGCATCACCCGCGGCATTCAGGTTCTTCAGCGGATGCAGGCTGAAGCAGCCAATCGTCCCGGCCGAACCCGCGGTCAGGTCGCCGATTCGGGCGGTCACCGACTGCGCGGCATCTTCCACGACCGGCAGCCCGTATTTGCCCGCAAGCTTCAGGATGCGGGGCAGGTCGGCGCAGCGCCCGGTGAGATGCACGGGCATGATGGCTTTTGTCTTTGAAGTAATGGCCGCTTCGATGGCGTCGGGCGAGATATTCTGGTCGTCGTTGACGTCGGCGAAAACCGGAGTCGCGCCCAGCAACGCCACGGCCGAGGCCGAAGAAACCCAGGAGTTCGAGGCCGTGATGACCTCGTCGCCGGGGCCGATGCCCAAGGCACGCAAGGCCATGATCAGCGCATCGGTGCCGTTGGCCACGCCAATGGCATGACGTGCATTGCAGATTCGCGCGAAGTCCTGCTCGAAGGCTTCGACCTCTTTGCCCAGGATGAAATCACCGCGCTCGAAGACACGCGTTACCGCACCCAGGATCGCCTCGCGCTCCAGTTCGAACTGCGCGGCGAAGTTCAGGAACGGTACTTTTTTCAAGCGTGTGTCTCGAAATATTTTTTCACGGTTTCGATGCAGTAATCCTGCTGCTCACGCGTCAGATGCTGATCGACCGGCAAGGTGAAGATCTCTTTGGCCTGACGATCGGTTTCCGGAAACTGGCCCGCGCGGTAACCCAGGTGGGCCAGGCCTTGCTGCAGATACAGCGGAATGGGGTAATGCACCTTCGCGTCCACGCCATTCTTGAGCAGAAATTCGACCAGCGGATCGCGATGTTGCGCCTCGACCTGCAGCATGTACAGATGAAATACGCGCCGCACGTCCTTACGACGATACGGAAGCCGCACGTGCTTCTCCATTTTCGAGAACGCGTCGTCGTAATGCGCCCCATTGGCGATGCGGGCGTCAGTGATTTGGTGGGTCTGGCGAATGATCCAGTTGCCCACGATGGCTTGTATCGAGTCGAGCCGGCTGTTGTAGCCGAAGACTTCGATCTCGTCGCGGTTCTTCATGCCGTGGTTGCGCAGCAGCTTCAGCTTCGCGTACATCTCGTCGGAGTTGGTGACGACCACGCCGGCATCGCCCCAGACATTCAGGTTCTTGAGCGGGTGCAGGCTGAAGCCGGCGGCGGCGCCAATGGTTCCGACATTTTTTCCGTCAACAGCGGCCAGAATCGCCTGACAGGCATCTTCCACGACGTGCAGCTTATGTTTCTTTGCCAGCTCCAGGATCGGCTTCATGTCGGCCGGTTCGCCCGTCAGGTGCACGGGCATGATGGCCTTGGTTCGCGGGGTGATGGCGGCCTCAACCTTCGCGACGTCCAGCGTGTAATACGGGGTCACATCGACAAATACGGGTTTGGCTCCGATTTCATTGATGGCGCCCGCGGTGGCGATAAAGGTATTGGCGGCGGTAATAACTTCGTCGCCGTGCCCGATGCCCAGGGCCTTGAGCGGCAGCTTGAGTGCGTCGGTGCCGCTGCCCACGCCAACGGCGTACTTGGTGCCGATCAGGCTGGCAAACGAGCTTTCGAACTGCGCCACTTCGGGGCCCAGCGTGAACTGGCATTTTCCGAGAAACTTCCGGATTTCGTCCAGGATCTCATCGGGATTGCCGAACTGTTGGGGCAGGTAAGAGTATCGGACCTTCTTCACGAAACATTCCTCCACGTCGTCAGGACATCACAAGCGAGCCCCACCTTAGCGAGGATGGGCTGCTATTTCTAGATCAAAACGGCCACAAAGCACTGCGTCATTGGTTCCGGACCCGGGCCTTTTCCGCTGACTTCTGCCACGTCTGCTGGCTATACTCCGGGCTTAATCCTATGCCCTTGAAAATCGGCGTCGACTTCGACAATACCATCATCAGCTACCGCAAACTCTTCCATGAACTGGCCGTGGCGCAGGGCTGGGTGCCGCCGCAGCCGGCGCTGTCCAAAGAGCAGGTGAAGTCGGTGCTGTTGAAGCAGGATGGCAATGACCTGCGCTGGCAAAGCCTGCAGGCCAAAGCCTATGGCCCCGAGATTCTGCGTGCCGCACCGTTTGAAGGCTTTCGCGAGTTTGTGAGCAGCGCGGCCTTGCAGGGGCACGAGATAGTCATTGTCAGCCAGAAGAGCGTCGCATCGCACTACGATCCAAGCGTGAGGCTGCGTGAATGGGCTCTGCGCTGGTGCGCTGAGCAGAAAATCACCGGCATTGCCCCCGGAAATATTTTCTTTGAAGCGACCCGCGAAGAGAAGGTGGCCCGGATCAGCGCGCTCAAGCTCGATCTGTTCGTCGACGATTTGCCCGAGGTGCTCGAGCATCCCGAGTTTCCAGCTTCGACTACGGCCGTCTGGTTTACCCAGGCGGAGCCCACCGCCAAGTTGCCGGGTTATCCAATCTGCGTGAGCTGGCATGAGGTTTTGCGCTTTGTCGAGGTTGCAGGACAGGTTTCTGCCGAAGCGGCCGCGGCAGTTTATAGAACAACCGGGTGGCTGCCCACACAGTCCCGCCAGCTCAAGGGCGGCAATAATCAGATTCATTGTACGACGCAAAAGAACGGCTGCAGCGTGCTGGTTAAAAGATACTTTCGCCATGACTCCAGCGAACGTGACCGCTGCAAGGCTGAGTTCGGCGCCCTGCAGCTGCTTTGGAAAAATGGGATTCGAAATATTGCCGAGCCCCTGTACTGCGACCCGGCAAGCCGGTTCGCACTGCATGCCTTT
>JACQAW010000422.1 GCA_016194725.1 Deltaproteobacteria bacterium | reverse complement strand
GTTCGCAGCGACTTGGAAAGTTCATAACCTACGTGCCCGAGAAAAATCTCGAGACGCTCCGCGAAGCGGTTTGCCGCGCGGGTGCTGGAAAAATCGGAGACTACACGCAGTGCTCATTTTCATTTGACGGCGAGGGCACATTTTTCGGCGGTGAAAGCACGAAGCCGGTCGTGGGCCGAGCGGGCCAGCTGGAGCGCTCGCGTGAAAAGCGATTTGAGGTGGTATTTCCCTGGAAAGCCTTGGGTGAGGTGGTGGCGGCAGCCCGCAGCGCGCACCCCTACGAAGAAATGGCCTATGATGTTTTGGAGTTAGCACAACCGGCTCGTCCGCTGGGGTATGGTTTTGTCGGGAAATACGCCGGAATTCATAACAAGGCTGCGCCAATGGATGCCGGCGAAGTTGAGCCTTTGGCCTTCCATAAACTACTCGATAATGTTAAACAAATCTTCCAATTGAGTTCAGTAACGGTAGCTGGTCCGGGCCTCGCGGATTCGAAAATGCGTGTTCAAAATCTCGCATTTTCTCCGGGAAGCGGATCCTCTTTCGTAAGCGCTGCCTCCGCTAAGGGAGCAGACGTTTATGTCTGCGGTGAAATCGGCTACCACCAGATGCTCGAAGCCCGCCAAAAGGGTATGACGCTGGTAATGTTAGGTCACAGTTATTCCGAACGGTTTTTCGTCGAGACTGTCGCGGAGTGGTGTGAAGCAGTTGGGCCGGTTAGAAAAGTTTTCGAAACTGTACACGAGACAAAATGAACGGGAGGCTTTCTTTGCAAGAGGTTCTGCGCAAGCTTGAACAGGTTCAGGAAATCGACATCCAGATCAACGCCATCATGGTCAAAAAGGCGGAGTTCCCCAGACGCCTGATCGGATATCAGACAGAGATTCAATCCCTCTCCACAAAATTCAACGACAAAAAGAAAATCGTCGACGAGCTCGAAAAGGGCAAGCGTCAGCAGCTGGGGGCCCTTGAGCTGAATGAAGAACGCACCAAGCGTTCGCAGGAAAAGCTGGAGCAGATCAAGACCAACCAGGAATTTCAGGCGCTGCAAAAGGAAATCGAAAGCCTTAAAAAGAACAGCACCGTCATTCAGGAGAATGCCAAGAAAGTTGGCGATGAGGTCGAAAAGCACAAGAAAGAGCTCGACGTATTCGAGGCCGCACTGAATGACAACAAGAGCAAGCTTGAAACTGAAACCGCCAAAGTCGCCGAAGAGAGCAAGTCCTTTGACTCCGAGCTCAAACGTCTGACTGGACTGCGCGCCAGCGCGGTCGATGGCATCGACAAGCGACACCTCAACATGTACGACAAAGTACGCCAGACCCGCACGGGCGTAGGCATTGTTGCCGCGGCCGGTGGATCCTGCAAGGGCTGCAACATGCGCATTCCGCCTCAGATCTATAATGATCTTCAGCGGGGAAGCGAGCTGCACACCTGCCCAAGCTGCCGCAGGATCCTGGTCTACAAGGATGCTCCGCGCGTAAACGACCCTAATGCAGTAGTTTGATCGGCTGACTGCAATTTGCCCAAAGATGTGTTATAACGTCCCCTCTCGCAGGGAACGGGTGATCGCCGGTGGTCCGCAAGGCACCACTGGAGGAAAGTCCGGGCTCCATGAGGCATGATGCTGGCTAACGGCCAGGCACGGCGGTGGCGACGCTTTCGTGACGGACAGTGCAACAGAAAATAGACCGCCGGGCCCGCAAGGGCCGGGTAAGGGCGAAACGGTGGGGTAAGAGCCCACCGGGCGTTCGGTGACGAACACCGCAGGGCAAACCCCATCAGGAGCAAGATCAAATAGGGAAACGTTCGAGGCAGCCTCGCCAAGCCGCAACATCACAAGTGGTGCGCGCGTTTTCGGGTAAGATCGCTAGAGCCTGCCGGTAACGGCGGGCCCAGAGGAATGGTCATCTCGGCATTTGTTTTCGGATGAATGTTAGGACAGAACCCGGCTTACAGTTCCAGACGAGCTATATGGGCTGGCTTTCGCAAAACGAAAGTCAGCCCTTTTTTTATTCCTTCTTACTTGCGATGCCAGATTTTCAAACCGTCCCGGTCAAACTCGAGCGAATAAACAGCGGAGTCGATTTTGGCCAGATCGGCATAGAGATTGGGAGTGGCGTAGAGCTCAATGCCGGGCGAAAGATCGGCTACGATGTAATCGGTCGACGGCACCCCGGCCGAAAACAGGAAAACGTCTTTGCGGTGCGCGAGGTGCGGGTGCAGGACTCCCTGGGTGGCCACCGATGCAGCCTCCGGGATTCGAAGAAGCTCCTGCGACACGAATCGATCGTGGGCGGTCGGCCAGTGACGGCGTATCGAATCGACGGGACTGCGCCCGAAAAACAGCAAAAACGAAAGCGTCATCAAGACGGGCACGCGAACCCCGACCAGCTTGTTCTTCGAGTTCAGGGTGGCCAGCCCCGCCAGCAGAATATAGAAAAGGAAGGGAATCAGAATGCATTCATAGTGAAATCCGATGGTCGGCTGATTCACGAGCAGGTTCATTCCAATGCCCGCCAGCACTATCAGGGCGGGCAGCGGTGCAGCGGGGACGAAGAAAAGAAACGGCGCCGTGACATCGAGAAAATATCTGGCGGCTTTTACCTGAAAAAATGGACGCAACACCTCGGCGGCGAAAGCAAACGGGTGAAGCAGGATCGCGCGAAGAATCTGATCGTTGGTGCCGCCGAACTGCCGCAGGCGTTTTACGAGCATGGTGTCGGCGCCCATGCCGCTTCCGACGAAGTGCGGAGTGATTTTGCTGTTGATGATGTAAAACGCGAAAAACGAGAGCAGCCCCAGGGCCACGCCGTGCCAGCGTCTTGAGACGGGCATTCGCCCTCGCAGGCTGTCCACGCATAGCCAGGCTCCCAGGAGCGCGGTGAATATCGGCGCGTTTTCTTTAACCGACCAGCTGATCAGGCAAAGCACCCAAAACAGCGTGAGTCGCTTTTTTTCGAGTGATATTAAAGCTCCCAGGAAAATGGGGATGAACAGATTGTCTTCGCGGAAATCGAAACTGTTAGCCGCGCGCAGCGGCTGAAACAGCAGAAAGCAAAGCGCGGCGGTTACCGCCACCGAGCGTGGAATTTTTTTCTGTACGCCCAGGGCATAGACCAGCAGGCTTCCCGATGCCAACGCCACGCTTTGTAAAAGAAACAGGAAATAAGGCGAGTCAAAAAGGCGATAGACCAGGGCCACCAGGCCCAGAACAGGCGAAAAATGCTCGCCCAGATAACTTTGCCCCTTGGCCAGCGAGGAGTGCAGAAACCCCACGTGCGTCGTGGACCAAAGCGACTGATCTACAAAGCTCAGGTCAAATGCCGTGGCGTGAAACGAGTCAAAACGGCAGCTTGAGCTCCAGGTCATGAGGAGTACATAGACAAGGTTCGCGACAGCAAGCGTTGCCAGGGGATAGCGCGAAAAAATCAGCATCGCGATGGTCGCGCTGCGCTCAATTCGCGGTGGCAGCCAGCGTTTGAAGGCCGAACGGCGAATGCAAAGCAGGGCCAGCAGCGAAATGGCGAAGGCATCCACCTGCGAAAGTTCCAGCTTCATCGTGGGTGACGCGTAGTGGACGCCGCCGGTAATCAAAAGCAGGACGACCATTGACGTCAGCGCGTAAATGATGCCATCAAGGAGGAGCATTGGCTGTGAGGATAACACGATGCCATAAGTAATTGAAATAACTAACTAAAGATAGATATTATTTAACTCGTTTGACCAGCTGCATCGGTATGGTAATGCTGCGCCGCGCGACACGCTTGAGAGAGTTGTTTGAGAGAGAGGACTAATGGACGGTAGCAGTACGTTCCACTCAGCCCCCGCTTTTTATCCAGGACATTTTCGTTCCGGGTACAAGTTCTCGCGCGCTTTGCTCTGTGTGTTGCTGTTGCTCGTTTTTCCCTTCACGGCTTTTGCAGCCGAGCCAAAAGCTCCTGCCAAATGCGACTCCGAACTTATGGCCAAGCTGCTCACGCAAAGCAATGGCCCGTTCAATCAAAAACTCGTGGGCCAGACGATCGAAACCGAAGGCGGGCGAGTGTGGCTGGTGGGCACCGAGCTTGCGATGGGTCAGGTTGATCCGAAAGCGGCCGTCGTACGCGATCGCCTGAGCGCATTGACCGGTCAAAGCACCGATGCCGTGCTCATTGCCAGCGCGCTAACCGGTTCTCTGGCTCGTCTTAAAGTTTCCAAAGTTGCCAATGACCTGGATTTCGAAAGCCTCATGATTGCCCACGTAAAAGAGGGCAATGCCGAAAACCTGCACAACCCCGAAAGCGCCGAAACCCGCTCGCTGGCGTCGTTCTTTCAGGCGCATGTGGAGCAGGTACTACGGGAACATGCCGACTATCGATTCATTGAGCTGAAGGCTGGCGAGTACATCGATGCCGCGACCGGCGAAACCAAGGGCATCAAGTGGTGGCTCGAAGACGTGCGCCGCGGCTATAAAGAAGTAGTCGAGCCTTCGGGCCAACGCACGGTGAACCTGGCCGAGGTTTTCGCCGAAGACGCGCGCGTGAAGGCGGACTGGGCCGTGCCCGGACTTCCCGACAGCCCGGTGGCGGGTTCGTACACCGAAGCTTCCGTGCTTTACCGGCTAGGCATCAAAGTCGGAAACAATCAGGTGCGCCTGCGAGTTTCCAGGAATGGCCACGATGAGTCTTTGCCGGTGCGTGCGACTACCGTGGCGCTGGACCCCGAAGACATGTCGTTGCTGCTTGAGGCCAGCCAGGCCGCGCCGGGCGTGCCGCTTGAGCAGATTCATCAGATGGTTTTGATCTCGATGAAGAAATATCAAAAGATCGACCATCTCAAGATCATCAAGCGCGTGTTTTCGCTGTTGCAGTTCTGGGACGAGGTTGACGATTACAACATCCTGCACGGAACTCATTTTACCCAGGACGTGCTGAGTGAAGCGTTTCTATCGGTAATGCATGATCCCGAGATCATGCTGCTGGGGCAGCTGAAGGCGCAGGCTGAGCTGCTGCAAGTCGTGGCCGAGCACGGGCTCGAGCTACCGAATAAAGCGGCGGAAGCCTGGATCGCAAAGGTGCGGGACCGCTACGACATCCGTTTCAGGAAGCTTGACCGTATCATCGAAACCATTACCCGCCGTATCGACAAGGCGCTGGCCGCCAAGCTGGAAGCGCTGCCGCAGCTGAACGATTACGTGCATTTCGTTGCCGGCAAGATTCCTTTTATGGAAGGCGCGCTTACCGAAAAGCCCGTATTTCTGACCTTGCAGCCCCAGGCCGAATTTCGCGCAAAACTTGCCCGCGCCGTTGAAGGCTGGAAGACGAAATTTCCGAACCTGCGTTTCAGCGATCCCAACGACGCGCATATGACGATTCAATTCCTGGGCCGCATGACGCCAACGGGTATCGGTGCCCTGATGGCAGACGTCAAAGGCACGGGCGAAGGCTGGAGCTTTGAGGGCGGCGGCGCCCATATCATGGGCCGCAACTCCAATTTGATCGCGCTGGCTTACAATCCCAGTGCTCAGGTTGCCACTACCGTGAATATCGCCCGCGCCAAGGCCAGCTCGTTTGGCGCGCGACCGGAAAAACGTTTCCGAATTTTTGTACCTCACATTACGCTGGCATCGTTTGACGTCAGCTCGCCCGCCAGCCGCGCCGAAGCGCAGCAGTTTCTTCAGGAAGCGACAAGCCAGCTCGAAACCGTGCAGCTGCATGGTTTCGAGGTCTGGACGCGCAATGAAGCCGGCGATGAAAGGCCGGCGTACCGCCCTTATAAGCCCTGAGACAGGCTGGCTTCGAGGTCCTTGAGTTTTTGCACGTAGCGATGCGTGCGAATGCCTTTGTCTTCGGGCAGCGTGGTTGACGCCAGTGTTTTGCGTACGACTTCGAGACCTTCTTTTTTATTGCCTTCAGCCACGTAAGCCTGCGCCAGCAGCTGGCCGGCCCGCAGCCGGTTGTCGCCGTAAGAATACTCGAAGGCCCGGGCCGCCAGCTCGCGGGCCGGCACGAGCTTCTTGAGCTCCAGATTCATGCGGGCATGGCCATAATAAAACGTGAACTCCCTGGGGTATTTCAGCTCCAGCCTTTGATACAGGGTTTCAGCCGCGGCGACGTCGCCGCTTTTCCACAGGCAGTAGGCCAGCTCGATATTATAGCCGCGTTCGGTGGCAGCCTTTGCTTTGCCCTGCCGTGCAAGCTGCGCGCGATACTCGGCTGCGGAGCGCTTCCAGGCCATGCGCGCCTGCTCGGGCGTGCCGAATTTCTCGGTGGCGCCAGCGGCGACGCTCAAGAGATCAGCAGGCAGCGCGTCGTGCCCGACAAGTTTTTCGGGCTCCAGGGCCAGAAGATTGGCTGTCAAAATCACGGCGCCAAGCTGCACCTTTTGTTTTTCAATTTCCCGTGCAGCCTCGTAGAGATCGGCTAGCTTCATGCGCCGGTCGATGGACTCCACCGTGTCTGGAAATTCGCGCACGGCTTCGATAAGCACCTGGGTGAGCTTTTCCTTGTCGAGGCCCGCTTCCAGTACGCCGATGCGGGCATCATACAGCTGCTCGCGGTGGTCGGCTGATTTTTCGAGATATTTCTGCGCCAGCTCGTATTCCATGCGCTGCAAGTGAATCAGGCCCACCTTGGCGCTTGCCTTGGCGTCGCCGGCGTCGGCTTTTTCGCGCAGCTGTACGTAAGTCTGGCTGCGCTGCTGCCAGGCGTCCGATACCGAAGCGAGAAACTCAGGCAGCGGGCGATATCCGACGACACGGCTGATTTCCTCGCCGTCCGAGGTGGCCAGAATGACGGTGGGATAACCAGATACCCGGTATTTCGCTTTCAGCTCCCAGGACACCGGGGCATCGGCATCGAGCTTGAGTTTCACGAAATTTGCGGCGGCTTTTTTAAAGGCCGGTTTCGAAAAAACCTCTTCGTCCAACATATTGCATGGGGGGCACCAGATACCGAAAAAATCGATCAGCAGCGGCTGATTGTTAGCGGCCGCCTGCGCGAGCGCGGCCTTGGGATCGTTGAACGTAAAACCGTTTTCGCTTTTACCCGGCTTTGCGGGGCCGGGCGCCCCGGCATTTTGCGCGTGCGGGGTTTTATTGGGTGCGGGTGCCGCGGACGCCTCGGGTGCCGCCGCTTTTCCGTCCCACTTCAAGTGTACTTCGTGGCGTTCGCAATACTTGTTCGCGTCATCGCACAGAAACAGCCGCACGGTGAGCTCGCGCGGCTCAAGACCCGAAAGTTTGAACGTCGTGCGCTTTTCATTGGTTGCCGACGCCGGGATGTGTTTTTTGCGCGTCAGGTCTTCAAGCTCCATGGGAGCCTTGACGTTGATGTGGTGGCCCGGGGGCGGTGTGGCCACGACCTGAATATGCCCGGCACTCATTTCGGTGGTCACTGTAAAATCAGGGGCCTGTGCCGCGGCCATCACATTCGAGTTCGCCAGTACTGACAAAGCCAGTCCAAAAAGCAGCTTCATGTTTTCACCTTTTCACCGATTTTAAAAACTGAGTTACGAGTTCAACGGTTCCCTGAAAGTTGTCTACGTGCACCCAGTGCCCGGCATTGGCGATGACGGCGCCACGGGCATTGGCATTAAGCGCCAGCATCTCTGCAAGGTTGTCTGCAGTCACGCTATCTGATCTTTCGCCACGTGCAACAAGCATGGGACATTTTATGGACTTCCAGGTGGCCGTCTGGTCGGCCTGAATGGTTTTAAGCAGCTCGCCGCGAATGCCCGCGAGGTCAAAGACCCAATGCAGGGTAAACGGCGGCTCGGACTGGGCGCGCAGGTTGGCCAGCAAAAACTGGCGCATCACCGTCGCATGATTTGCCAGGCCCGCTTCGGCGGCGGCACGGTTGGGATAGCTGGCGGGCAAGGGGTCGATGATCGCATGCAGGTTTT
>JACQAW010000446.1 GCA_016194725.1 Deltaproteobacteria bacterium | reverse complement strand
GTATCAGCCGCTGCTGTCAAAGGCGTCATATGAGACCAAAAGCCTGAATCATATGGTGAGCCAACTTTTTGAAGGCGAACCATCCTCGCTGGTTCTGCGTTTGCTCGACAACTCCGATCTTTCGCAGGACGAGCTTAAGTCGATTCGAAAAATCCTGAACGAGAGGATGCGCTCATGATCGCCTATTTTCAGATCTCCCGTGCTCTCGCAGGAATTCGAGCCGGGATCGGTGGTGAAGCCCATCATTGTCGCGTCAGCGGTGGACCAGGGTAGAGTGGGCTTGGACGAAATTATCGACACCGGCAATGGCAATTATCGCTATGGCAGCCGCGTGCACCACGATTGGAAAAAAGGCGGCTTCGGAAAAATAACGGCTGCCGGAGTGATTATCGAGTCCAGTGTCATCGGTTCGATTCGAATCGCCGAACAGCTGGGCTCGGCGGGCATGGTGCGCGCCTTTTCCGAGTTTGGTTACGGCGCTGGCGGCAGCAGCAGCGGATTTCCGAGTGCCACCGCGGGCCACCTGCCACCCGTTACCGATCAGGAATCGGCGGAGCAGTTCCTGCCAGGAGTCGCCGGAGGTTACGTGGGTTTTTTTGCCACACCGCTAGAGATCGTCCAGTCCTTCGTGGCGATTGCCAATGGGGGCAAGTTGCTCAAGCCCACGGAATGGCGAGGCCGCAAAACCGAGCCCAGCGTGGTGCGCCAGCTGCTGTCGCCAAAAACAGCCGAGCTGATGCGGGCCGTGCTGGTCAGAGCCGTGCATGAAGGTACGGGAAAGAACGCGGTCAGCCCGCTTTATTCCACCGGGGGCAAAACTGGAACGATGACCAAGCGCGACCAGCGCCTGCTGGCGCAGTATCAGCCTGACAACAAAGACACCGCGCACTTTGTAGGGTTTGCGCCCGCGGTAAATCCCCGGCTGGTCGTTTACGTCGTTATTGACGAGCCCGAAGGGCGTGGCCACGGAAATTAGCACGCCGCTCCGGTGTTCAGGAGCATCATCGAGCAGAGCTTGAAGTACATGGGCGTTTCGCCCGATTTGTGATTACTATCGGAGTAGAGGGACCCGGCAATGAACAAGATCTGCAAATTCTGTCAGCGTGAGCCCGCGATTCGGGAGTGTTCGGTTTGCAAGCGTTGGGTATGCATGCAATGTGGCGACAACCACAACTGCTATCCGCGCGACTGATCAGTTGCCCACGACAACCGGCCAGTAATGGGTCACGCCGTTCAAAGTGGATTTGATCCAGAACGGCTCGGCCTGAAAAGTCGTGTTTATCGAGTGCACCGTGATGGTAAGAAGAACCTTGTCCCCGTTCACTCCACTCGCGCTGCTGAAACCAAATGAAAGGTGGCCGCTGCTGCCGCCGAACTCGCTGGCCGACAGCTGCCAGGCCGCAGTCTGGGCAGAGCTGAAAAGGTCCAGCTCAATGACTCGGCTGTGACCGACGGGAATCGAGATTCCTTTGCTTGTCGTGCTTTGGCCGTTGTCCTGGTAGGTAACCGTGTCTGAAAGGGCGGGGGCCGCATTGAAATAAGGGTCGGCCGAAGCGGGCACACAGGGGTTGTTGCCAGCGGCTGCCTGAGCATTGGACCAGCTTGCCTGAATTCTGAAGCCGACGTCCGAAGGCACAAAGTAAGAGTCGGCGTAGTCCTGACAAAGATCACCGACTTCGGACCCGTACGATACCGTGTTCCAGACCCAGTTCTCCTGATCGACGGTGTAATACGCCGGATTGTAGTCGGGGTCGGTTGCTGCTTCGACAAGCTCGTGGCTTATCGTGGCTGTTTGATCATTTACGGTGTAACCCGAGCAGTTGGCTATGACGGCGTAGACGATTGCCGTGCCCGTGACGGGATCGGAAAACTCAGAATGGTAGCCGTCAAAGTCGACGCAGCTTTTTTGGCCACTTGCGGCAACTGTGGTCGACTGCGGATAGTTGAGAACGTAAATCGTGTTGCTGTCGGCAGCCCCGAGTGGCCGGCTGACGCTGTTGAGTCTCGCGGACAACCAGCTTTGAATCTGGCTATCGTCAATAGTGGCAGGCGCAGCTTCAAGCAAACGCACGGGAGTTGCCGCCCTGGCCGAGCTGACTCCGTATTCTGAAGTCATCGCGGTCCACGAGGCGCTGGCCGCGAATTTCGAAAGAAAAGTTTCGATGGACGATGCGAAGGTGCTGGCGGGAAACGAGATGGCCATAAAACTCGGATTTGCCATTACCCGGCCGCCGCTGAACTTTACCAAAGGAAGTGCTGCATGGGGTGCATCGAAGGTATTGATGGGAATGATGGGAACTATAGGGGACGAAGCCGTGGGTGCTTGCGCACCCGAATCGGTGTTTGCCGTGTCGACGGAATCACCGCCACATCCCGATAGCGTCACCATCGCTCCAAGGCAAAATAAGATTCCAAATCCGCTGCGTCCAAACTTCATACTCTACTCCAACGCGTCTCTAACCTACTGAATTTCAAGAAGCAGGCCAGGGTCATTCCTTGAAATGACAGGCTTTTTGGCTACTTAAAACTGTAGAATGCTAGACAGCTGTTTGATCCTTTTGCGGGGTGCTTTGAGATTGATTGACCGAAGTGGGGCTCGAGCACAGAATGAATTACCTGACTTTCACTCATGAACGGAGAGAGAAAATGATCGAGCTGACTATCAATGGCGTGGCCCGAAAAATTGACGCGACACCAGACATGCCCTTGCTCTGGGCGTTGCGTGACGTGCTTGGTTATACGGGAACGAAATTCGGCTGTGGCATGTCGCTTTGTGGTGCCTGTACCGTGCATCTCAACGGTACGCCGATTCGCGCCTGTGTAACGCCGGTCAGCTCCGTGCAGGGCATGAAGGTTACGACCATCGAAGGCATCGCCGCCAATCACCCTGTCAAAGAAGCCTGGAAAAAACTGAACGTCCCACAGTGCGGATACTGCCAGTCGGGCCAGATCATGTCTGCGGTGGCGCTGCTTGCCCAGAAGCACCATCCCACCGAGTCGGAAATCGATCAGGCCATGGCCGGTAACCTTTGTCGTTGTGGAACTTACCCGCGAATCAAGAGCGCGATTCTCGAAGCGGCACAGAAGGGCTCGAAATGAACCACATTGAAGGTAAAACACGTCGTGCGTTTTTACAGGAGTCGGGGTTCTGGCTGGGTAGCGCGCTTGTTGTAAGCTACGGAGGCCAGCTTATCGAAAAAGCCGCGCTTGCCGCTGACGCAGCGACGTTCGCGCCCAGTCTTTTCATTGCCATTGCGCCCGATGGAAAAGTGACACTGGTTTGCCACCGCTCTGAAATGGGACAAGGCATTCGCACGTCCATGGCAATGCTGCTGGCCGACGAGCTGGAAGTCGATTTGAGATCGATCACGCTGGTACAGGCAGATGGTGATGAGCGCTATGGCGATCAGAATACGGATGGAAGCCACAGCGTAAGCATGAACTGGACTCGGCTAAGAGAGGCGGGTGCGGCAGCCCGCGAAATGCTCGTGGCCGCAGCCGCGAAGAAATGGGCAGTAGCGCCTGAGTCTTGTCATGCCCAGGCTGGCCACGTTTACCGCAATGCCTCGAAAAAAAGCCTCACCTATGGGGAGCTGGTGGCTGCAGCCGCTGAACTTAAAGTACCGGCTCATCCGAAAATCAAGGCAGACGCGCAGCTGCGCCTTATCGGCACTGGTCAGCCGAGCGTCGATCTTGAACCCATGCTTGCCGGCAAATCGGTGTTTGGAATCGATGTCGTCGTGGACGAGATGGTTTACGCCAGCCTCGAACGCGCGCCTACCGTGGGTGGAAAAATCAAGTCGCTCGACTCGGCCGCGGCACTGGCCAGCCCCGGCGTGCTGAAAGTCGTGCGCCTGAAAGGCATACGCAAGTACACCAATAACGCGGTAGCCGTCGTGGCGGGCAATACGTGGTCGGCCTTGCAGGGCCGGCGTGCCCTTAAAGTGGAGTGGGAAAACGAGGCGGTGTCGGGCAGCACCGAGCTGCGCGCGGCTCTTGAAAAGTCACTCGAATCGCCGGGCAAAAATTTTCGAAAAGACGGCGACTTCGAGGCACAGCTGCAGGGCGCTGCACGTGTCGTTGAGGCCCGCTACCACGCGCCGTTTTTGGTGCACGCGACTATGGAGCCGCTGGCGTGCGTGGCGCGCGTGTTGGGCGATGACTGCGAAATCTGGGCGCCCACGCAAGACCCGCAGGGCACCCTGAAAGACGTCGCGAAACTATTGGGCTTCAAAGAAAACAAGATCAAGCTGCACGTCACGATGCTGGGTGGCGGCTTTGGCCGCAAGTCGCAGCCGGACTTCGTGCTCGAAGCCGTTGCGCTCGCAAAAGAGCTGGGCCGGGCGGTCAAGATCACCTGGACCCGTGAAGATGAAATTCGGCACGGGTTTTATCACCCCGAAAGCACCCAGCGCATGACGGCCACGCTCGACAAGCAGGGCAAAGTTACCGGCTGGCGCCATCGCAGCGCCTTTACCACCATAGCCCGCCTTTTTGACGCTGGCGCAACTGAGCCCGCCGGTTTCGAGATGGGAATGGGCTGCACGAACTTTCCGTACCATGTGCCCCACGTCCTTTGCGAGGGCAGCTCGGCGCCCACCGACGTGCGAGTGGCGTGGCTGCGATCGGTGTGCAATATTTTTCACGCCTTTTCGGTAAACTCCTTCCTGGACGAGCTCGCGCACGAAACGGGCCGCGATGCCGTGCAGCTGCGCCTGGACATGCTTGAGCCATACGGTATTCCGGAATGGGACAAGAAGTCCACGCCGCCACTCGACACGGGCCGCCTGGCCAACGTGCTCAAGCTTGCCGCCAGCCAAAGCGGCTGGGGCCGCAAGCTTGCGAGCGGAACCGGCCTGGGCATTGCCTGTCATTATAGCTTCAAGAGCTACGTTGCCGTGGCTCTTGAGGTGAAGATGAAAGGTTCGAAGCTGCAAGTAACGCGCGCCGACTGCGTTATCGATAGTGGCAGGATCGTGAATGCTGACAGCGTGAAGGCGCAGATGGAAGGCAGCATGATTTTCGGGCTTTCGGCCGCGCTCTATGGTGAAATTACGCTGAAGGGCGGAATGGTCGAGCAGAGCAACTTTCACGACTACTCGCTCATGCGCATGCCTGAGGCACCGAAGATCCGTGTGCAGCTCGTGAAGAGCGACGCCCCGCCTACGGGCGTGGGTGAGCCGGGAGTTCCTTCGGTAGCGCCGGCATTATGCGCGGCTATTTTTCAGGCAACGGGCAAGCGAATTCGCGATTTGCCCGTGGCACGTCATCTTTCTTAAAGGAAGCTCAGGCGGCTTTGCGTTTCTTAGTTCCGGTAACCGCGGTCTTTACCCGGGTCCTGGTTTTTGCCGTGCCGGTAGCTTTGACGGTCTTTGAGGTTTTCGCTGAAACCTCCCGGACGCTCGCCTTCACGACGCGAAGATTTGGTTTGGTGGCGGTGGTTTTCGCCGGCTTCGTCACAGTGGTCGCGGTAGCAGCGGCCTGCGGTGGCGTCTCGTGAATTTTCAGCCAGTCGGGCAGCGGGCGTTTTTCTTGCTGCTGCGGCGAGTTCGGGCCGTTGTGGCCTGAGTTAACCTGATTTTGCTGGTTCTGTTTTCCGAAATGGGCGGACTTGAAATTTTGGGCGGCTCTGGATGCTCGGAATCCTCTCATATGAGTACTCTCCCCTTCTATCGTAGTACTTATCGGCCAATCTTGATTGTACCTGAAAACGGCCAGCTTTCAACGCGACGCATCGTTTATTTTAGGGTAATTTGTTCCTTGTAAACGAATACTTAGACCGATGGGGTTTGACGGGCAACGCTCCTTCACCTACCGTAAAGGCATGACCACCACTCGGACCAGCCTGGAACTGCTCGTTGGCGTTTTGCTATTGGTTGCGGGGTGCACGAGTAAAAGGGAAATCAGCGCTCCCACCGAAAACGCTCTGCGCATTCCGCTCGAAGCCAAAGTCACGAGCCTTGACCCGCATCGCACGACCGATGCCTACAGCTCCGTTTCGCAGTCGGTGGCCTACGAAAGCCTATTCCAATTTCATTACCTGAAAGTGCCGATGACTCCGGTACCGGCGCTGGCCGAGTCGATGCCGGTATTCAGCAAGGACCGAAAAACCCTGACCATCAAATTGAAAAAGGGAGTTCATTTTCAGGACGACCCCTGCTTTACCTCGACGGGTGGAAAAGGGCCCGAGTTCACGGCTGCCGACGTCATTTATTTTTTCGAACGCATTGCCGAGCCGAAGCTGGCTTCGCCGGTATTTGGCACCTTCGAGCACAAGGTTGTCGGCATCGATGAGTTTCACGCTGGAAAAGCCAAAACAGTTGCAGGCGTTCGAGCACTGGACCCTTATACGGTCGAGGTCAGGACGGTCGTGCCCATGCCGCGTTTTGCCTTGGACTTTACCGACACTCACGGCGCTATCCTTTCAAAAGAGTGCGTCCAAAATCTGGGCGAACGCATCAATACTTATGCCGTGGGCACGGGGCCCTTCAAGATTACCGAAGCAAACCTGGGCTCCAAAATCGTCGCAGTCCGCAATCCCACTTTCCGTCATGACACGTACCCCAATGAGGGCAGCGCCGAGGACCGGAAAAACGGCCTGCTCGATGATGCGGGCAAGACGGTTCCCTTCGTGGACAAAATCACCTTCGAGATATTCGCAGAACGTCAGCCCATGTGGCTGAAGTTCAAGGCCGGGCAGCTCAACCACTCCAAGATTCCGAAAGACTTCATTCCCACCGAGCTGGCTGGCGGAAAACCCAGCGCCGAGCTGGCTGCTTTGGGTGTGCAGCATTACAAGCGCGCCAAAGGCGACGTGACGGTGAACATTTTCAATATGGATGACCCGATTTGGGGCAAAAACAAAAAGCTGCGTCAGGCGGTGGCGCTTGCGATGGACGTGCCCCAGATCATCGCATTGGGGTATTCCGGCCAGGCTATTCGGGCGCAGTCCATGGTCGATCCGACACAGTATGGATATGACACCAACTTTCACAGCAGGTGGTCGACGCGCGATGTAGCCAAGGCCAAGCAGCTCATGGCCGAAGCCGGCTATCCGGATGGCAAGGGTTTGCCACCCATCGATTTTCCGTCGGCCGATGGCACGACTCAGCGGCAGTTCAATGAGATGACCGAGCGGCAGCTTGCCGAAATTGGAGTTACGCTTAAGACCGACATGCTCACCTGGCCTGAGTACGATGCCCGCATGAGACAAAAGCAGTTTCAGATGACGATGATGGGCGAAGCCTCCAGCGTCCCCGACATCGACGACTCAACCCAGCTGTGGCACTCGCGCAACGCGGCCCCTGGTCCGAACTCGGCGAGCTACCGAAACCCCGTCGTCGACAGCCTGGTCGAAAAAATCGAAGCCCTGGACAACGGCCCCGAGCGCATGGCCGTGATTGCGAAAGCAAAGGCAATCATGGATGACGATTTGCCCTATGTGGCCCTGGTGCATCGAATCGGAAATCAGTTTTTTCAGAAGTGGGTGAAGAACACGACGTTCATCGATGACCTCTTCATTGGTTGCTTCGCGAAATATCTGAGAGTGGAAACCGCAACCGCAAAAAAATGAGCAAGAAAACGCAGAAAACCTCAGTTGGCGATCTCGTGGGCAAATTGGGGCGCAAAGCGCCCTATGACCTGGCCGAAGACTGGGATAACGTGGGTTTCCTTGCGGGCGATGCCGCCGAAGCCGTTCGTGGCGTGGTTGCAGCGGTTAATCTTGGGCCGGAAGCGCTCGAAGCGGCGTCGCAAACCGACAGCAACGTGGTCGTGTGTCACCATCCGCCAATCTTCAAACCCATCTCGCGCCTCACGCGCGCGGC